>CAMZKN010000082.1 GCA_947311315.1 uncultured Desulfobulbaceae bacterium
AAGTAACTTAACAAAACCCTTCCAAGGGAAAAAACAATATTTTTTTCTCAATGGGGTGGTATTTGCCTTGACAAGGGGCCTTTTAATGGGTGACCCCATACCTGGGGCAAAATATTCCGGTGAGGCATTTTGCCCCAAACCGGCCTGATGTTTTCTGTGACATGTCAATGTCACCTTATTACAACACTCTTCTAAACTCATCATTTAATCATATTATCAATCTGTTACAATATCTACAATTATCAGAACAAATACACAGAAAAACCATCCACCGAAGAACTATTCCCCATTTAGAATATGGGGATAGATTCAAAATGGGGTCAAACACCCCATTTTAGCATTACCCTAATGGATGAGAATATTTATTTTCCACGTGATTACAACATATTACACACATCGTCACCTGGCATAACTTGTGCAACACACATTCAAACAACATTTAAAATAACTTTTACAATCATTTATTCTGGAAGAACAAGCGGTGAAAATAATTATTGGAATTTTCCAGGACAAAAGCGACCTGACTGGATTTCACAAAAAACGGATGCTTGATGTCTCTTCATTAACAGAAGTTGGACCGTTTTTTTCAAAAAGCCAGGCGTTAAGCTGGATAAAAGAGCTACACAGTAAGATAGAAAACAGCGAAATTGGCCTCATTCCAGAACATTCTCAAGAGAACCTGCAATGGTATGGTTTTACATTTGAAGAATAACTAACTCTGGAGTAGAACTGTCGTCTTTACTGATATCGACTACAGAACAAACAGCAGCTAACACCCGCAAGGGGAAATTAATCAACAATACAACATGAATATTTTTCTATTATCACTATGCCTGATCGTTGTTGGGGGATCCCTGCCTTTACTGACATACCGCCGGTTTGTTCTGACCAAATTTCTCTATGCGCTCACAACAACCATTGGTTGCCTTACAGGGTTATTTGCGCTCTGCACGTCTTATTCCCACCTGGAAAGACTGTCCTGGTCGTGGTCCTGGCTCCATACCTTCTCGCTCAGTTTTACCTTTGATTCGCTATCGTTTTTCTTTCTGCTCCCCATTTTTCTAATCTGCCCTCTGGCGGCCATCTACAGTTTTCATTACTTTGACGATGAGGAAAAATCATTTCGCATAGCGGTCAATCTCTTTTTTACCAATATTCTGATTGCCTCCATGATCCTGGTCACCACAGCTGGAAATATGCTGACCCTTGCTCTGGTATGGGAAATCATGTCCGTTTCTTCCTTTTTCCTCGTTATTTATGACTACGAAAAGGAAACATCAAGAACAGCTGGTTATCTCTATTTTCTCTTTGCCCAGGCAGGTGCCCTGATTATTTTTGCCTCCTTTGCCGTAATCTTCAGCCATACCGCAAGCTTTGAATTCAACGGAGCCGCAACACTCCCCGAATCGACCAAACTTCTGGTCTTCTTTTTAGCTTTTATTGGATTTGGTTCAAAAGCCGGTGTCTTTCCCCTCCATATCTGGCTCCCCCATGCTCATCCCGCCGCACCAAGCCATATTTCAGCGATAATGTCCGGGGTCATGATCAAGATGGGAATTTACGGCATACTGCGAATCTACTTTATTCTCGAATCAACCAACCTTCTCATGGGACAGACGATCCTTGTCTTTGGTATGATTTCCGGGGTGCTTGGAGTTTTATACGCCCTTGGCAAACACAATATAAAGAGACTGCTGGCCTATCACAGTGTTGAAAATATCGGCATAATCCTCATTGGCGCAGGACTTGGTATGATTGGCCTCTCCCTTGGCGATCTCACCATGGCAGGCTTTGGCTTTGGCGGCTGCCTGCTCCACGTGCTGAACCATTCCATATTCAAATCCCTGCTTTTTATGGGTGCAGGAACAGTGATCAAACAGACAGGAACCGCCCATGTCGACCAACTTGGCGGCTTGATGAAAACAATGCCCACAACCGGCAAATCTTTTCTGGTGGGATCGGTATCCATTTCCGGACTACCCCCATTTAATGGTTTTATCAGTGAATTTTTGATCTATTTTGCCGCATTTATCGGCTTGCAATACCCGCCCCACGCCACACTGTTGCTGACAATCCTGGCGATCATATCCCTGGCAATAATCGGAGGACTCGCCTCTTTTTGTTTCACCAAGGTTGTGGGCATTGTATTTCTCGGCGAACCACGCAGCAAACAATTTACAAAGACAACCGAAGGCGGATTGGCCATGACGATTCCAATGGTCATTCTCGCAACAGCCTGTCTTATAATAGGTATTTTCCCTCAACAATTTATTGCACTGGCTGTTAACGGTTTGCGCGATCTTAACGGTCTTGAACTGTTAGATCCAGCTCTCTGTACTGCAATAGGTGCCCAACTCGCTCTTGCCTCCCGACTTTTTCTGCTGATCTTCGTTGTGATCTTTTTTATCAGAAAAGTCCTCTACAGAAAAAAAGAGATTACAAGCGGCCCCACCTGGGGATGTGGCTTTACCCAGGGAACCACAAGGATTCAGTATACAGGAACATCCTACGCACGAACCGTTGTCAGCTTCTTTAAACCCTTTGTCATGCTTGAAGAAAGCACTATCCGACTTAAAAAGATCTTTCCTGGACAGACAACATATACCAACCAGGTTGGTGATATCGCCGAAGCAGGCATGGCCAAAGGGCTGACGGGGCCTCTCGTCAACCTGCTAGGACGACTGCGCTGGATACAACATGGCAACGTACAGCTCTATATCGGCTATATTATCATGGCAATTATGGTTGTTTTACTCACTCTCTTTATTTAACCCACTACATATTTTTTCACTGAGACTTAAAAGGAAACAGTATGGAATCAATACTTTCGCTGGGACTGGCACTTCTTGCAGCCCCGCTCTTCCCAGGCATAATTTTAAAGGTGAAAGCCCTTTTCGTCGGTAAAAAAGGGCCTCCTCTCTTTATCAAGTATTACACCTTTGTCAAATTACTAAAAAAAGGCTCCGCCTACAGTACCAGTACCACTTTTGTCTTTGCAGCCGGCCCGATTATTTCCTGTGCCGGGGCAATAATGGTTCTGTTCTTTTTTCCGATCGGGGCAATAGCACCTGTATTTTCATTTCATGGCGATGTTATTGTACTCTTTTATATCCTTGGTCTTGGACGCTTTTTCACAATAGCCGCAGCCCTCGACACCGCATCACCTTTCCAGGGAATGGGTGCTGCCCGTGAGGCCTTTTTCGGAACCCTGGCCGAGGCGTCCATCTTTGCCATTCTCATTCTTTTTTACCGGATGAACGGTTCCTTAAGTTTTGCTGACTATTTCACAGGACTTCAGCCAATAAGTCTGACAAGTCCTGCGGGATCATTGCTGTTGCTGGTTATCGTTTCTCTTTTTATGGTGCTGCTGACTGAAAACTCCAGGGTACCGGTCGATGACCCCGCAACCCACCTGGAACTGACCATGATCCATGAAGTTATGGTTCTCGATCATAGCGGCCCGGATCTCGCCCTGATCGAACTCGGCTCTTTTTATAAGCTGTTCTTTTATTCGGCCTTTATCACCCTGATGCTCTGCCCGCTTGATCCCGCCCGTGGCCTGTTGAATCTACCTCTTTTCTACGCTGTTCTGGCACTTGTCTATGTGGCAATCGGTTTTATCGAATCGGTTACAGCACGCTTCAAAATGAGACGGACGCCAAAGTTCATACTCACATCCTGCACCCTGGTCTTTTTTGCCGCAATTCTCACCATGGGGTTCAACAAATGATTAATCTAAACGATGCCGTTCTCGTTATTATCCTGCTCACCATACTCCTGTCACTGGCCTCAAACCGGCTGCTGTCGCTGGTGAAGAACATGGCCATCCAGGGATTTATGGTCTCCCTTATTCCACTGCTGCTCGAGCGTCATTCCAGCATTGGCAGCGGCGGCCTGATCTTTTTTCAGGTGATGATTCTTATAAAAGCTGTCCTTATTCCCGGTCTGCTCTATGTCGCCCTGAAACGGATATCTATAAAAAGGGAAATTGAACCCATCGTCGGTTACCATGCCTCTCTTTTTGCTGGACTGGTTATTATTTTGCTGTCAATATTCATCACGGATAAACTTCATCTTTCCGTGCCTGACGGCAATGAAATGCTGCTGACAACGGCCATAACCACCATGTCGGCAGGATTTTTTCTGATGATGAGTCGGAGAAAAGCCATTACTCAGGTAATCGGTTATCTGATGCTCGAAAACGGCATCTATCTTGTTGGTACAGCTCTGACCAAACATTCCCACACCATATATGTTGTTGAATTCGGCGTACTGCTCGATCTCCTGGTAGGTGTGATGATAATGGGAATTATCATGCACAATATCAACCACGCCTATGACGATATTGACACAGACCGCCTCAACCGCTTAAAGGATTGATACAATGTTAGAACTGCTCTTTTTGCTGCCAATGATCGCAGGCCTTGCTGCGCTGTTTCTGCCAGCCAATTTTGGCAGAGGATTATTGATAGTTGCGGCATTGTTCCATTTTCAGCTCTCAATAATGGCCTGGATGGACAAGTTACCGATCTATACAGCAGATTATTTTGCCAAAACACCGGCCGGAATGCTGGTACTGCTGGTAACCTCTTTTATTTTCCTCTGTATTTCTTTCTATGCCGTTAGCTATATTCGGGAAAGCAAGGTAGAAAATGAATCTGTGTTTGTCGGCTGCATGCTGCTGTTTCTCGGTACCATGAGCATGGTGACCATTGCCGACCATCCAATTGTGCTGTGGATCGCTATTGAGGCAACTACCCTGGTCAGTGCCCCGCTTATCTTCCTGCACCGCTCTAAAGAGGCTCTGGAAGCGACCTGGAAATATGTGTTGATCTGTTCCGTGGGCATCGCACTTGCGCTGCTTGGCTGCTTTTTTATCACACTTTCAGTTGATATTGCTGAAATTGACGTTCCCCTTACCTTTTCTTCATTAAACCTGGTGGCAGCACAGCTCGACCCACTCTGGCTCAAAGTCGGATTCATTTTCATCATCATCGGTTTTGGTACCAAGATGGGGCTTGCACCCATGCACACCTGGCTTCCCGACGCCCATAGCGAAGCTCCAAGCCCTGCGTCCGCTCTTTTATCAGGCGCCCTGTTGAACTGTGCTTTTCTCGGCGTATACCGTGCACATACCCTTATGCACCTGGCGGGACTCGGAGATTTTTCCTCCAACCTGCTGATCGGCTTTGGCCTGCTGTCCATGTTCGTTGCAGGCATCTTCATCCTCAGACAGGCCGATTACAAACGAATGCTGGCCTACTCATCCATAGAAAATATGGGCATTATCGCCTTTGGCGTTGGCATTGGCGGTTTTGCCCTCTATGGCGCCATCCTGCATATGATCCACCATTCGCTGATTAAATCTTCACTCTTCCTGTCAGCTGGCAATATACTTCTTGGCTTTCAGACTAAACTTGTAACCGAGCTCGGTTGCCTTGTTAAATATTTCCCGAAAACCTTTTTCTCGTTTTTCGCTGGTTTTATAGGAATATCCGGCCTGCCCCCATTTGGTATATTTATCAGCGAACTTTTTATTCTGATCGGTGCCTTCCAGTCCGGCCATCCGGTCTTTGCAATGCTCTTTATGTTTGCCCTGCTCCTGGTCGTCGCCGGAGCTGCCCAGATCGTAACAGACATCTCTTTTTCTGAAAATGAAACATCTGCAATACGGGGCGAAGAGAGTCTGCTCCGTACCGTACCGCCATATGTTCTCTTACTTGCTTCGATTATTCTCTGTATCTGGATGCCCACCGAAATGTACGATACAATTCTCAACACTATAAAGACACTTGGAGGAACTATACATGGATAACCTCCTGCACATAGAAAACGGCGGGATCGTCAAACGTTCTGATATTCCGTTGGTTTCCTTTGACAGTTTTGCCACGATCCTGTCAGAATTCGTCGAAAATGACGGATATATTGTTCAGTTCTTTGCCCTTGTTGAAGGTGACAAAAATAAGTTAATTGCCGTCGTCCGCAATAATCAGCTCTTTATTCTCTCCACTGAAGTAGGGGAGAACTTTGCTTCTCTTACCGCCACGGCCAGTGAAAAATTCCATATGTTCGAACGGGAAATTGCCGAACAGTATGGCATTGTCCCAAAAGACCATCCGTGGTTGAAAATGGTACGATATCATGCGAACTATCGAGGTGCCCCTGACGCCTTTGGCAATAATTACAGCGAAGATATCCCCGGCAACTACTCCTATTTTCAGGTGGAGGGTGAGGCCGTACACGAAGTCGCCGTAGGGCCTGTACATGCTGGAATCATCGAACCAGGCCATTTCCGTTTCCAATGCAGTGGAGAAGAGGTCTTTTCTCTCGAAATACAATTGGGCTACCAGCATCGCGGTGTTGAAAACCTGTTCACCGAAGTCCCCCTCAAACGATTGCCGATAATTGCCGAGTCCATTGCCGGAGATACCAGCATAGGCCACAATCTCTGCTGTTGCCAGGCGCTCGAGGCCCTCGGCGGACTCTCCGTTGATCCCGGTGCACAGATTGTCCGTTCCATCGCTCTGGAGCTTGAACGTATCGCCAACCATATCGGCGATCTTGGAGCATTAAGTGGCGATGTAGCTTTTAACCCGCCAGCTGCCTACTTTGGCAGAATACGTGGCGAATTCCTTAACCTTCTCCAGGTACTCTGTGGCAACAGATTTGGCAAAAGTCTGGTGCTGCCCGGTGGCATCAGTCAGATTATGACTGCCGAACAGAGCACAATAATCGAAGAAAAACTGAAAGAACTCGAACCGGAAATACGACACGTCTGCGACCTTCTCTTTTCTGCACATACCGTTCAGGCACGATTTGAACAGACCGGCACAGTTTCCAATCAGATGGCCCGGGATCTCGGTCTGGTCGGCTACGCAGGACGTGCTTCCGGCATTGAATACGATGCACGGGTAACTTTCCCAACAGAGAGCTACAGGCAGCTTCCCGCCAACAGGAATGAAATGACCAACGGAGATGTCAACAGCAGAGCAACTGTGCGAAAAGAAGAAATCAGCCATTCCATACATCTTATCAGGCTACTTCTGAACAAAGCTGGTGAAACCAGTTCCACGACAATTATGCAGGATTTTACCCTTGAACCGGACGCCCTCATTATTACCATCAATGAAGGATGGCGCGGTGAGATATCCCATTGTCTAATGACAGATGCAGAAGGTAAAATTGAACGTTACAAGGTTAAAGATCCATCATTTCACAACTGGACTGGCCTTGCCATGTCCCTTAGAAACGAGGAAATTTCTGAATTTCCTCTCTGTAACAAAAGTTTTAACCTTTCCTATTGCGGATTTGATCTCTAGGAAGTGACGAAAGGTACAGTCATGTTGAAAATCATTAAAAATAGAATCGAGCAGGGCCACAAGACAACAAGTTACCCGAAAGAACCGATAGAATTATATAAACGGTATCGTGGACTGCCAAAAATCAATCAGGATTGTGATATTTCTGTAGTGAACCAGTGTGCTGCAATATGTCCCCAGGACGCAATAGTTGCCAGCGAACGAAAAATTGATCTGGGTAAGTGCACCTTCTGCGGCCGGTGCGAAAATGTGGCCGGAGGTGCATTTGTCACTTTCAGCCAGGATTTCGGTATGGGCACAGCCACGCGGGAAGCTCTTCTCTGCGACGGTTCTCTGCCTGCTCTGGCCGACCATGCAAAGGATCATTTTAAAAAGCTCTTTGGCAGGTCGCTGCAACTGCGACAGGTTTCCGCCGGAGGCTGTAATAGTTGTGAAGCCGACACCAACGTTTTGAATACACCATTTTTTGACCTGTCCCGTTTTGGTATCGATTTCGTTGCCTCGCCCCGACACGCCGATGGCATCCACGTAACAGGGCCCATTTCAAAAAACATGAAGTCAGCTCTTATCTCAACATATGAGGCAATTCCTTCCCCGAAGGTGGTCATCGCCAGTGGTTGCTGTTCCATCTCGGGTGGGCCATTTTATGGCAGCAGTGAAATTGTTGGGGATCTGTCCGCTATCGTGCCTGTCGACCTCTATATTCCAGGTTGCCCACCTCACCCCTTGACCACTCTACACGCCCTTCTTAAGTTTTTTAAGTAACTGCTCAGAAGTAATAAAAACATAGAGTTATGAACTCCGTGAGTATTTACGTTTTTTAAATAAAAGGAATTGTCTTTGTTTACTTTTCTGAAGAAATGTACAATGTATTACGAAGTTCTATCAAGCAAACGAAAATTAATTTTTATTAAGCACAATAGGGGAGTAAAAAGTGGCCATTATTACCATTTCAAGGGGATCTTACAGCAGAGGCAAAGAAGTAGCTGAAGCACTGGCACAAAAACTTGATTATGAGTGCGTTTCCCGTGATATCCTGCTGGAAACCTGTGAAGAGTTTTCTATTCCTGAAATCAGGCTGGTCAAGGCGCTGCACGATGCCCCTTCCATCCTCGACCGCTTCAATCACGGCAAAGAAAGATACATAAGTTATTTTCGTTCCGCTTTTCTCAACCACATGTCCAAAGACAACATTGTCTATCACGGCTTATCCGGCCATTTTTTCCTTCAGGACACGGCCCATGCATTTAAAGTAAGAATTATTTCCGATATGAAGAGCCGCATAAAAGAAGAGATGAAACGGGAGAATTGTTCTGCTGAAGAAGCACAATATGTACTGAAAAAAGATGACGAGGAGAGGCGAAAGTGGGGCCTTCAACTTTACGGTAAAGACACTTGGAACTGCAGTCTCTACGATATGGTTCTCAACATTGACACAATGACTGTAAAGGATGCTGTTGATGTCCTCTATGGTGTTATAGAAAAAGGCCGATTTGATGCCACACCTGAATCCATCGAACAACTGAAAAAGAAAACCCTGCTGGCTAATATTCATTCCAAAATCGTCAACCATGCGCCAAAAGCCACTGTCAATATCCAGGACAATGTTGTCACCATCGGCAATCTCGATGGCCGCCTGAAAAACAGCAAAGAGCAGCGCCGGAAAACAACAGAACAATTGATAAAAACCTACGGATTAAAGGAGGTTGTTTTTGCACAACCCGTAAAACCCCGTGGTAATCATATTAATACCTTTTATAATATTCTTGACTGATTCTCTTCTGGTACAGGTGAATTCCCATGGAAACGATGAAGGCGCTGGTCAAGGCACGAAAAGAAGTCGGACTCTGGATGGAAAATGTACCCATCCCTTCTCCGGGCAAAAACGAAGTACTCATAAAGATTCTCCGTACGGCCATTTGCGGTACGGATGTACATATCTACAACTGGGATGAATGGGCACAGCAGACAATCCCTGTCCCCATGCCCATCGGCCACGAATTCGTCGGTGTTGTGGCGGAAGTCGGCAACAATGTACAGGGGTTTAAACCGGGCGATCTCGTTTCAGGCGAGGGGCATCTGGTGTGCGGACTCTGCAGAAATTGTCTGGCAGGCCGTAGACATCTCTGTATGAACACCAGCGGTGTAGGCGTCAACCGACAGGGAGCCTACGCTGAATACCTCTCCATCCCGGTAACCAATGTATGGTTTTGTGACCCGTCTATTTCCCTTGATATACTCGCCTGCTTCGACCCGCTTGGCAATGCCGTCCACACCGCTCTCTCTTTTGATATCCTCGGTGAAGATGTATTAATCACAGGTGCAGGCCCCATTGGCTGCATGGCAGCAGCCATTGCCAGGCATGCCGGGGCCCGTCACGTTGTTGTAACAGATATCAACCCATATCGGCTGCAACTTGCCAAAAGAGCCGGGGCCTCGCGTACTGTCGATGTCAGTAAAGAAAACCTGACCGATGTCCAGTATGATCTTAAAATGAAAGAAGGATTTGATGTGGCCATGGAGATGTCGGGCAGTCCGGCTGCGCTGGAAAGTATTCTTGAAAACATGTGCCACGGCGCAAAGATTGCCATGCTTGGTATTATGCCCGGCAACACCCCCATAGACTGGAACACTGTTGTTTTCAACGGTCTAACTATAAAAGGTATCTACGGCAGAGAAATGTTTGAAACCTGGTACAAAATGACCTCCATGCTGCAGACAGGTCTTGATATTTCAAAAATAATTACCCACAGATTTCACTATACAGACTATGCAGAGGCCTTTGCGGTGATGCGCTCGGGAGACTCGGGAAAAGTCATTTTGAACTGGGCGGAAAAGGAGTAACAATGGCACTTGAGAATCTCGACAAAGCACTTGAAAATGAATTGCTCACCCTGCAGGATGAAGGCAGAGCCAAGCCACCTGAACGGATCATCATCGGCTATAGAGCTCCTGTGGGCGACCACGGCCCCCGGTACCTGCTAAAAGGAGAAACACAACAGTTTCTTCGTATGAATTCCAATTCCTACCTCTCGCTCTCCAACCACCCGGAGCTCATCGCAGCAGCCGACAAGGCCACCCACGATTGTGGAGTTGGGCCTGGGGCCGTCCGTTTTATCGATGGCACGTATAACTATCATATCGAGCTGGAAAAAAGAATTGCTCAGTTTGTTGATAAACCCGCAGCCAAAATTTTTAATTCCGCCTACACTTCAAACTGTGGTCTGGCTCTTACCATCGGTAGTAAAAAAACCCACTGGATTGGTGATCAGCTCAACCACAACTCCATCATCAGAGCAATGCGAATAGCTGGGGTTCCCAGTGGCAATAAAGGTATTTACGCCCACAATGACATGGACGACCTGCAGAGATGTCTGGACAGTGTTGGAGAAGATATTGAACGCGTCATTGTAATCTTCGACGGTATTTTCAGTATGCGGGGCGACTATGCACCCATCGATGAAATTCTTAAAATCACCACACACTACAACGATAAATTTTGCGAAGGAGTGATTACCGTAGTTGATGATTCCCACGGAATTGGCGCCTATGGTGCAACAGGCAGGGGCACTCCTGAGTTCAGTGGCGGTGAACCCGATATCATTATTGGCACCTTTGGCAAGGCCTTTGGTGTCAACGGCGGATTTATAGCGGCGAGTAAGACAGTTACCGAAGCTGCACGACAAAAAGCAGACACTTATATCTACACCAATCCTTTAAGCGTTGCCGATTGCGCCGCTGCGACAAAAGCCCTTGATATTTGCGACAGCAACGAAGGCTTACAAGTGCTGGACAATTTGCGTCTAAGAACCCGGCAATTCAGAAAAGGACTTGATGAACTGGGGCTCGAATCCATTCCCGGCCCCCACCCTGTAGTGCCACTTATGGTTCGGAACACAGCAAAAACCCATGGACTGGTCAAACACCTTTTCAACAATGGGATTCTTGTTGTGGGACTCACTTTTCCGGTTGTACCAAAGGGTGACGAAACCATCCGTTTTCAGGTCAATGGCGCCCACACTGAAACTGACATCAATTACGCACTGAGTACCCTGTCCACTTTTAAAATATAATGGCGTCACAAAAACCATACTCAAAAGGATAAACCATGGCAAATTTAGAACAACGTATTCTCGATATAATCCATAGACCACAACTTGCAGCACTGGCAACAGTTACAGAGCAGAACAACCCGTGGGTACGATATGTCGTAACCGTCGGCAGCGGAGATTTAACGCTTAGATGTGGAACCTTTGTTGATTCACGCAAAGTGGAGCAGATTAAACACAACCCCAATGTTCATCTCACCTGCGGCGTTACCAGCTTCCAGGAAATGCAGCCCTATCTGCAAATCCAGGGACAGGCCAGAATAACCAGTGACAAAGAAGAACGTCACGCCTTCTGGAATGATATGCTCGCCCCGATTTTTGATGGCCCCGACGATCCGAAATACTCAATAATTGTCGTAGAACCGTATCGGATAGAATTTTGCAGTCCCGGCTCCTATGAACCTGAAGTCTGGACCAGGTAAACTCTCGTTACAAAAAAACAAACGTTCAAAAAGCAGGTCTCTGCTGTTGGCAGGCCTGCTTTGCTCATTCCTCTCCTCGCTCTTTTTTCCCTCCTACCAATCATCCCATAGGGCCATCAGTCTACATTACACCTTTGTAATAAACATGTAATGTTGGTGTAATGTTATGGGGTTATTATGTGCTGAATATAAACGTAACCTTTCTTGGCGTCTACCAGAGTATTGCTCAGGGAAGAGTGTCCTATAGATTCAGCACAAAGGAGAAACAGATGATTCAAGCGGACAATTTGTCAAAGCAGTATGGATCCGATTTTGCCTTGCAGCAGGTATCATTTGATATCGCACGCGGCGAAATTGTCGGTCTGCTCGGACATAACGGAGCAGGAAAAACCACAATAATGAAGATACTTACCGGTTTTCTCGAACCTACCACAGGGCAGGTTCACATTGACGGATATAATCTTGCGGAAAACAGAAAAAAAGTGCAGGAAAGCATAGGGTATCTGCCTGAGAACTGCCCGGTGTACCCGGAAATGTCGGTAATCGCCTACCTTGATTACTGCGCTTCTCTGCACAATCTCAGCGAGACAAAATGTAAAACACGAATAGGGGAAGTTCTTGAAATGACAGACATCAGTGATCGTGCCTTTGACCGGATAGACACCCTGTCCAGAGGTCTGCGCCAGCGCCTCGGTGTCGCCCAGGCACTCCTGCACGAGCCTGAGCTGCTCATCCTTGATGAACCCACCAACGGCCTTGACCCAACCCAAATTGGCCATATGCGCCAACTGATTAAAGATCTTGCCCCCCGGACAACCATCATTATTTCCACCCATATCATGCAGGAGGTACAGGCAATATGCGACCGTGTTCTCATAATCAGAGATGGTCGGAAGGTGTTGGATGAGCCCCTTGCAAACCTGGAAAAAAGCAGCAACATAGTCGTTGTGCTGGAAGTAGACAACGCATTATCCGTTTTCTCCGAACTGCCCTTTGTCCAGACAGTCCGGTGCGACGAAAGACATGGATTATTCAGATATTCTCTTGAAATACAAGAAAACAGCCCGGATATTTCGCCAAAAATTGCAGACACAATCATGCAGAATAACTGGAAACTTTTTGAACTAACCCCTGAATCGAGGGATCTTGAAACAATTTTCAGTGAAACGATGATATCATCCGGGAGGATCCAATGAACACTCTACTTAAAATTGCCAGAAAAGAGCTTGGCACCTTCTTTTCATCTCCTGCTGCCTATATATTCCTTGGCACTTTTCTTGCGGCCATTCTCTTTATTTTTTTCTGGATAGAATCGTTTTTTGCACGGAATATTGCCGATCTGCAACCCCTTTTTCAATGGATGCCACTGCTGCTTATCTTCCTTACAGGTGCCATTACCATGAGGATGTGGGCCGAAGAAAGACGAATGGGTACCCAGGAATTACTCCTCACCTCACCTGTTTCTGCCAGTACTCTGATTGGTGGTAAATTCCTTGCCTGCCTCGGACTGGTTGCCATTGGTCTTGGCCTGTCACTGCCCCTTGCCATAACGATCAGTTTTATTGGCCCACTTGACTGGGGCCCTGTCTTCGGCGGCTACCTTGCCTCACTGTTCCTGGCGTCGGCCTATATCACCATCGGCATTTTTGTCAGTTCACGCTCCAACAATCAACTGGTAGCCCTTATTTCCACCGTACTTCTCTGTACTGTCTTTTATTTTCTCGGCTCACCATCCTTCACCAGTTTTTTTAACAACAGCACCGGTGAATTTTTAAAACTGCTGGGAAGCGGCTCCCGCTTTGACTCAATTACAAGGGGAGTCATCGACATCCGTGATCTCACCTATTACCTGAGCGTAGGAGCACTTTTTCTGGTTCTCACCGGCTACTCCCTGGAACATCAACGCTGGGCCGGAAATACGAACAAACCTTCACACCGCAACTGGTTACTGGCAACGGGACTCATCGTCAGCAATCTGATCGTCATCAATATCTGGATGGCCCCGGTGCAGAAAGTCAGACTGGATCTCACCAAAAACAACATCTATACCCTCAGCGATGCGACCAGAGGCTATCTGGCAAAATTGCAGGAACCTCTTCTTATCAGAGGGTATTTTTCCGCCCAGACCCATCCTCTTCTTGCGCCCCTGGTGCCACGACTCCGTGACCTGTTGAAAGAATACCAGGTAGCTGGCAGAGGTAAGGTAAAGGTTGAAATTATTGATCCGGGAGAACACCCGGATCTAGAGCAGGAGGCCGGTGAAAAATATGGCATCCGACCGGTACCCTTTCGAACTGCATCCAGATACCAGACCGCTATTACAAATTCCTATTTTGATATCCTTATCTCCTACGGTAATGAATTCGAAACGCTGAATTTCAGGGATCTGATCGATATCAAATCCCAAAATGAAAGCGATCTGAATGTAGATTTGAAAAACCCGGAATATGATATCAGTCAGGCGATCAAAAAAGTGCTCTACAGCTATCAGAGCAGCGGCAACCTGTTTGATAATATCAGCACTCCAATCACATTTACCGGATATTTTTCCTCTGACGATAAGCTGCCAAAAGAGCTCATAAAATATAAAAACGCCATCACCAATGTCGCGGACTCGATGGTAAAAAAGAGCAATGGCCTCTTTAAGACGGCATATATTAATCCTGAAAAAAAAGGACAGCAATTCACCAAAGAACTGATGGACAAATTGGGTTTCAGACCAATGATGGCCGGTCTCTTTTCGCCGAAAACATTCTGGTTCTATATGGTTATGAGCAATGGCAGCCAGAATATTCAGGTCGCCCTGCCTGAAGATCTTGAAACCGGCGCCATTCAGCGCACGGTGGAATCAGCTTTGAAGCGATTTTCCACTGGATTTCTAAAAACGGCTGCAGTCTGGACACCGCCATCCAACCAGCCCATGTCACCATATGATAAAAGAGAACGCAAAAGGCAATTCCGCCAGCTCCAGCACTATCTCGGAGAAGATTTTAATGTGATCAGCACCGATCTCAAAAATGGGCAGGTGCCACAAAACGCGGATATCCTGATGGTACTGGCACCGGAAGATCTTGATACAAAACAACTCTTTGCCATTGACCAGTTTCTCATGCAAGGTGGCTCTGTTATTATTGCCACTTCACCCTACGACATTAAAATGGAGGGTTCCCTCGGCATTAGAGAGGTACACAGCGGTCTGGAAAAATGGTTGGAATACCAAGGTATTTCCATTGAAGACAAGCTGACGCTCGACCCGCAGAACACGCCCTTTCCTGTCCCCGAAAAGAGAAATATCGGTGGTTTTACCATCCAGGAAACGAAAATGGTCAACTATCCATATTTCATCGATATCCGCCCGGACGGGATGGACAACAAAAGTGGAGTATTGGCTGGTATACGCCAACTCTCATTTGCCTGGGGATCTCCAATCAAAATCGAGAGCAACGGTAAAAAGAATTTGAAAGTTACTACGCTGCTGCATTCCACCGACGAGAGCTGGAGTACGGATGATCTCAATATCCAGCCAAATTTTGACCGCTATGGAGATATCGGTTTCCCCATTGGAGATAAACAGAAAAGTGTGACCCTCGGAGTAATGGTTAAAGGTGGTTTTCAGTCCTGGTTCAAAGATAAACCGTCTCCGCTGGTTGCAGAAGAGAAAAAGACCGAAACCACAAAGGAGAAGAAAGAAAAGAAACCGGAAAAGCGGCAGATTAGTCTCAACCGGGTTATCGATCATTCACCCGATTCTTCACGACTTTTTGTCTTTGCCTCCAATACCTTTCTCTCTGATATTGCAATGAGCCTGACATCAAGCGTCAATGGCACCAGCTACGAAGCCCCCATGCAGATGATAGCAAATTGCATTGACTGGTCACTTGAAGATCGTGGCCTGCTCTCCATGCGCAGCCAGACCAGGTTCTCACGCACTCTCTTACCGCTGCAGACAGGAGAAAGAAGATTTATCGAATATCTCAATTACGCTCTGGCCATCGCAGGTTTACTGTTGATCTGGGCTGCAGGATTGATCATCCGCAGGCGAACCCGGAAGCGATACCAGGCAATATTAGATTCCGGGAGGAGTTCATCATGAGACGTATTATACCAATACTGATTGCAGTCCTTGTCGTGCAGGTTGCCCTCACACTCTACACATGGTCAGGCGACCGGAACAGCGATGATTTAGGCAAGCCACTGGCCTCTTTTAAAACAAGCGAAATTGACCATATCACTCTTATTGACGGCGACAAAGGAGAATTAACGCTGGTTAAAAAAGGGGTAGACTGGATTATGCCCCATCATTTTGAAACACGCGCTGACGGCAACAGAATTACTGCTTTTATTAAGAAAATATCTCTATTGAAAAGCGGTTGGCCTGTTGCTACCACAGATTCAGCAGCTACCCGTTTCCAGGTGGCTGGCGACCAGTTCAAAGTGAAAATAGTTTTATCAGGAGGAGATAAAGAGATGATGACTCTCTATCTCGGTGATTCCGCCGGAGTGCGATCCGCCTATCTTCGCATTAAAGACAGCAGTGACATATACCGGAGCAGTCTTGCAAGTTACAATTTTCCAACCGACCCGGATAAATGGCTGGACAGTTCGATACTGCAACAAGACGTAAAAAATATCAATGCAATTAAGTGTAATGATTTCACTATAAGCAGAAAAAATGACGGTTTTACACTGCAGGACGCAGACAACCAGGAGGTGGATACCAGCGCAGCAAAGAAACTGTTTTCAACCCTGGCAAACCTGATACCAGATACTGTTCTTGGCATGAAGAAAGAACCTTCCTATAACCTTGCTTCTCCGGAATTGAAGATCACCGCCAAGATGAAAGACGGTTCGAGCAGGGAATATGTTTTTGGCAAAAGGGAAAAAAAAGCAGACGGTTATGTGCTGAAAATATCAGACCAGAAACTCTTCTTCAAAATTAGTAAGGGTCGAATAAGCAACCTGTTAACAGCAAGCAGAGAGACGCTTGCAAAAAAGAAAAGCAGTGCCAAGAAAACCGACTCTGTTGACTGATTTCAGTTAAAAGTACCAGTGCGGCTTCCGATGTCTATTCCGCCGGGAATCGCACTGGTGACAACATCCCGTTTCAGTGGATTCTTGTCGAAAAGCACAGAGTTGGCCTAAGGTAAAAAAATCTTTTCATTTGCGCAGCCGGACCCGCGACTCCTCATACTGCTGTTCAATGATTAGAGCAGTTCGGATAAGCCAGGTGACAACGGTGATACCAAGGCATAGGATCCCCAGTGTCACACCAAGTTCAACCAGCGTGGGCAGGTAATCCACCACCTCGCCAAGGGGTGAAGGGATGAGTCCCGGTACAATTAAACCGATCCCTTTTTCCATCCAGACCGCAATAAATAAAAAACCGCAGGCGGGTAAAAGGACTTTGGGATTATTTTTGCCGGGATTAAAGGCTAGTACCAGCGTTGCTGCAAGGTTGACAGAGATCGATGTCCAAATCCAGGTGACAAGGGCTGTATGACCGTCCATGCCAAAGAAAAGATAGACGGCAGAGCTTGAATGATGGGTCGGGAAGTAGAATTCCTTGAAGATTTCAGAAAAAAGCATAATCAGGTTGACGATTGCAGAAATAACGATAATCAACCGCAGTTTACTGAAAACCTTTCGATCAATTTTATAACTGGTGGTATTGTGAATGATTGCAAGAATAAGCGTAATAAGTGCGGGGCCTGCGGCAAATGCAGAGGCCAGAAAACGCGGCCCCATTAGAGGGTTATTCCAGAACGGTCGTGCCGGCAACCCCTGGTAGAGAAACGCCGTGACCATATGGATGGAAAAAGCCCAGAAGATTGAAAGAAAAACAAAGGGTCTGTACAATTTTTCGTTGGCTTTTCTTCCCCTGTAGTGGCTGTAGAGAATATAGGCCGGGACAAGACCGTTGAGCAGGAGATATCCATTTAAAACGAGAACATCCCAGGCCAAAATCGATGATGGAAAGTTAAAAAGGCCAATGCCGGGGATAAGATGCCATGCTTGCAGCGGTCCACCCATATCGACAAGAATAAAGGAGAGGCACATAATAAGAGCCGCTACCGCCACACCTTCACCAATGATAACCACCCGGTGAAAATCCGGATCATGGAACATGTAGGCGGGCAGGATCAGCATAACAGCCGCTGCTGCAACACCTACCAGGAAAGTGAAGTTGGAAATATAAAATCCCCAACTGACAATATCATTCATTCCGGTTACAGAGAGTCCGAACCGTGCCTGAAACGAGTAGGCATAGATACCAAGCCCCATACCGATAAGCAGAAAAACCCTGAAAATCTGAAAGCCTATACTTCCCTTAAGGTTCCAGCGAATAGCATCGATAAAAAAGGTTGTAAGATTTCTATTTGAAACTGCGCTCATAGTACTCCTCTTGCAATATCTGCCATCAATCGATGAAATACCAGAATTTAGGCTGCGTACCGATATTTTCTTTCATTCTGAAAACCTTTTTATGCTTCAAAACATAACGGATTTCACTGTCGGGATCGAGAAGATTGCCAAAGACCCGTGAGCCGGTGGGACAGGCATCAACACAGGCAGGCAACCTGCCCTTACGGGTACGCTGAATGCAGAAGGTGCATTTCTCCATTTTCCCCATGGGGCGCTTACGATTACCGAGGTAGTGCTGCTTGGTGGTAAGTTCTTCTTTTGGCACCTCACCCTTTCCCCAATTGAAGCGCCTGCCAAAATAGGGACAGGCCGCCTGACAATAGCGACAGCCAATACACCAGTTATAATCAACGACAACAATCCCGTCAGGCTCCCTCCATGTTGCTTTGGTGGGGCAGGCTTTGATACAAGGGGCGTTTTCGCAATGGAAACACTGGACACCCATATAAAATTTATTCTCCACCGGAACCTTGTGGTAAAACTGGCCATCTCCTGTGCTTGGGTCGAGCTTGCCTGGCTCCATTTCAAATATGCGGATATACTGGGTGTTTGTTTTGCGATCCAGATTATTTTCTTTCACACAGGCGGTTACGCACTCCATAAACCCTTCGCAGCGCGAAATATTAAAGGCATAGCCGTAGAGAACATTTTCTATCGGCGGTTCAGTGCCGATCTGCACATCGATATCATCCTGAATCTTTGCCAGCCGTTCCAGCCGATCAACCGTCTCATCCTTTTCTTTCTGAGTCATGAGCCGGTAATGCTTTTTAAAATATTCCTGCCAGCGCAGTTGCATTTCGCCCGAAGAAGAGTCATCGCCGGAGGGCATACAACCGGTAGCAAGAGCGGCACTCCCGGCTGCCATGGCAATTGATGCACCTTTTAGAAACGTGCGTCTGCTGCTCGGTTTTTCCAGAACATCTTCAATGATCTTTTCTGCTTTGTCTTTTTTCGTAAAACCCATAGAATAGTCCTGTCAGTTTAACGGTACCGAATAGGTGGCCGGGAAACGTTTTTCAAATCGTGGTGAATGGGGATTGTGACAGCTTGCACAATTGTAAACAACACGGTCGCCTGCCCAGTTTGTAACCCGTTTACCATGGGCGCCACCCAGCCAATCACGTTTCTGACGGAAATGACACTGACCACAAAGCTGGTAACTGTGATCAAAGTCAATTTTTCTGCCCTTTTTATCCTCAAGATAATCCCGATCTTCCTGATTATGACAGTCAATGCAACTCAGTTCATTGCCTTTGCGCCCATGATTAATAACCACATCGCCATGGGTAAGCTCAAAACCCTGTTGTACAAGAACAGGCTTGCCGGGAACGTGACAGCTGCTACACTTGTACCGTTCTATATGCTGTTTTCTGGCAAGGACTCTGAACGCTCCACCCTGATACTCTTCTTTGGCGAGCACTGTTTCGAGGGTCACAGGTCGAACCAGCTTCACCGATCGATTATCAAAGGGTGCATCTGCCCCTTTGATTTCATCGATAAACGATTTCTCATTTGCAAAAGCAGCACTCCCTCCCGTGAAAAGTACAATCAACAGGAGAGCCTGAAAAAAATTGGGGAAATATATCTTCATATGGATCTGTTCATTCCAACATTATGGTTTTCGTACAAACTCCTGCACAGGAGTCGTCTGTACCGCAGGAACATGACACTGACGACAGTTACCTCTAGCGGAGTGATCTACCCGTATTTCCACCACCGCACCGGAACCGGTATGACAGGCAATGCAATTTTCTCTTAGTTGCAGGGCATGGGGAATCGGCGGCGGCGAACTGCCAAGAAAAGACCTGCCAAGCCGGGGAGGTCTAATCGATTTCCAATCGGTTTCAACAAATTTCTCTTTGGTTGTCACTTTGGCATGGCATTGATAACAGAGCGTATTTTCAGGGTGAGGTGTCACCGGCACAAACTTGTCGAATTCCTGACTGTAGCCACCTTTGGCATGACAGGAGAGACAGTTGCTTTCATCACCGTCAAAGGTCTGATCAACCTCGTGGGGGATTATCGGTGGTGACCCGGGATACTGCCGCCGCCCATAATACGTTGCCAGATTCCTGTCTCCCGAATCGGCGGACATATACGGTTGCGGTGTTGCAGCATGGGCATCGTAAATTTTCTTCCCCTGGTGATCAAAATCCCGTAAATCAACCGGAGCAGCAGATGCTGTTAAAACCATTACAGCCCAGACACCGAGAAAACAGATAATGGCGATACCGGTCACCAACCTGTCCCTCTTTTTAGATCGTTTCATTATGCTTTCTCCAGTCTCACGGCACACTTTTTATAATCCGGTTGCTTGGAAATCGGACAGAAGGCATCGAGTGTCACTTCATTAATGAGATAACTCTCATCAAAAAACGGCACAAAAACCATACCCCGTGGCGGAACGCCTCGTCCTTTGATCTGAGCAGGCATGGTCATTTCACCCCGGCGGGAGATAATTTTCACCATTTCACCATTGACAACACCAAGATCTGCAGCGTCTTCGGGGTGAAGTTCAACATAAGAAGATGGCACGGCATTGTGTAAAACCGGTATCCTTCTGGTCAGAGACCCCGTGTGCCAGTGTTCAATAACCCGCCCGGTATTGAGCCAGAAATTATACTCACTGTCAGGGGATTCAGCGGCGGGTTCATAGGGTCTGGCCCATATCCAGGCTTTATGATCCTTTTTGCCGTAAAAGTCAAAATCCTTTCCATTCGTACAGGCAGGGTCATATTTTGCATTAAAACGCCAGCGGGTCTCCTTGCCGTTGACAAAGGGCCACTGGACTCCGGATCGTTCCTTCAGTATTTTATACGAAGCCATTTCGTGCTTCGGCCCGGCATGGAACTTTCGATACTCTTCCCAGATTCCGCCAATATAATCATCCTCTGACCACGGAAACTGTTTCTCAAAACCAAGTCTTCTTGCGACCTCGATAATCTGCCAGGTATCCGACATCGCTTCGCCTGGAGGATCTACTATCTGGGCAAAATGCTGGGTGCGTCGCTCGGAGTTACCAAACATGCCTTCCTGCTCCACCCATAAGGCCGCTGGCAGGATCACATCGGCAACATCAGTGGTTGGTGTTGGGTAAACATCTGAGACTACGACAAATCGATCATCCTTGAGGGCACCATTGCGATATCTGGTCAGGTTGGGCATGGTGACCATCGGATTTGTCACCTGAATCCAAATAAATTTTATATCTCCGCGATCAAGGGCGCGAAACATCTCCACCGTATGATAGGTCGGTTTCGGGTCAATGTTTTCAACGGGGACATCCCATATTTCAGCCGCCATTTTCCTATGGTCTTCCTTCATAACCACACCATGGGGCAGCTTGTGGGTAAGCGTACCAACCTCCCGCACGGTACCACAGGCACTTGGCTGACCAGTGAGGGAAAATGGACTGTTACCCGGCGTGGATATTTTTCCAACCAGAAGATGAATATTATAGACCAGATTATTTATCCAGGTCCCTCTGGTGTGCTGGTTCATACCCATGCACCAGAAGGAAGTGACCTTCAGATCAGGATCGCCATAGAGGGCCGCCATGTATTTGATATCTTTGGCCGGAACACCTGAAAGTTTCTCCACTTTCTCTGGTGTATAATCCTCAAGGAAAGTTTTGTACTCTGCAAAATTAATTGACTCGGCTTTGTCTTTAAAGGCAAAGTGATCTTCAGTACCGTAGCCAATATTGGTTTTACCTTTGTGAAATGAGACGTGTTCGTTTACAAAGTTCCAGTCCACCCAGTCATTTTTGATAATCTCGTAGCAGATGGCATTGGCCACGGCGAGATCGGTCTGGGGCCGAAAAAGAATCGATTTGTCAGCGGCCTGACTCGTTCTGGTTGACCTGGTGGCAAAGTCTATAATGGTGACATTGGTTCTGCGCTTACGATTGGCCAGCATCCTGGAAAAAAGCACCGGATGCATTTCCGCCATATTATTGCCCCAGGTAATGAAAACATTGGCGTTATCCATATCTTCATAACATCCCATAGGTTCATCAATACCAAAAGATGTCATAAACCCGGTAACGGCACTTGCCATACAGAGCCTGGCATTGGCCTCGACGTTATTGGTGCCCAGACAACCTTTAAACAATTTTGATGCAACATAGCCATCGGGAATAGTCCACTGCCCCGAACCGTAGATAGCAACGGAATCCTTACCGTGTTTATCCTTTGTTTCTTTGAGCTTTTCAGCAACAAGATCAAGGGCCTCCTGGATAGGAACCTCAACCATCTCACCATTCTTTCTGACTTTGGCGGTGGTAATTCTATCCTTGCCGTAGAGCATCTGTACGGAATGATACCCTTTCATGCAACAGAGACCTTTATTGACACTACAATTAGGGTCACCTTTCACGGCAACCGCCCGACCATCAGAGACACCAACCAGGACGCCGCAACCGGTACCGCAGAAACGACAAGGGGCTTTCTGCCATGAAATCAGGCCCGAATTATTGCTCAAATTCTGCCAACTGCCAAAGCTCGCACCCGGAAACAGCGCTCCGGCGGTTGCAATTGCGCTGCTGGCGGCAGCATACTTTAAAAACTTTCGTCTATTAAGTTTCATGGTCACCTAATCTCTCCCTTGTTTTTCATTGTCATCATAGCCAAAGGCTAGGCTCAGAGACTGCAGAGACTGCAGGTTATTCAGACTCTTCTGAAGTTTATCTTCGGTATCATTATCCGGTGTATCAGTGACTAAAACGACAACGTCTTTGTTGTCGGATACTATTACTTCGCAATGGGCTAAACTATTAAGATCCATACAGAGTGCCTTTTTGGCACCACTTGCCGGTATGGCGATATAGCTGAAGATGGGCATCTGTATTCCTTTTACGTTTTTGTTGACTACACTACACGCTATGGCGTCCCTGTTCAGAGAACTACAGGTAGACAAATCTACTGGCTCCACTGGAAAGAAAAGACACGATGCCTACAATGTGGCACAACAAGGGAAATAAATCAATAATTTTTATCATGGTATCAATCGTTTTTAACAAACAAACCATCTCTTTATTTAAGATGTAGAAATGTTGAGCCAGTTTTGATCCTACCTTGCTGTTTTGAAATTGTTCATATATTATTACGGGAACGGAACATATTTTTCCAAGTCACATCCAGTACACCAATGATCTTTGAGGAAACCATGCGCAAGAAAGTCGTTTGTTGTTTCACCCTGGCAGTTTTGCTCTCTGTACTGCCTGTTCAGGCAGTGGAAAGCATAAAACTCGGAGCCATTTTTGCGAAAAGCGGTGCTGCGGCCCTGGCCAATGAAGATCATTTTGCCGGTTTTCGCCTGGCAATAAAAGAGATCAACAAAGCTGGTGGCGTACTGGGTCGTCCATTGGAAGGGGTTGAATTCGACAATCGCAGTGAACAGATCGGAGCAAGGCAGGCTGCACAGCAAGCCGTAAAAGCCGGAGTTGTGACTGTTGTCGGCAACTCCTGGTCCTCCCACTCTCTGGCAGCGGGCCCGGTATTACAGGAAGCGAAAATCGTAATGCTTGCACCGGATTCAACAAACGCCGATGTTACCGGAATTGGTGATTATATTTTCCGTAGCTGCTTCACTGACTCCCTGCAGGGCAAGGTGCTTGCCCGATTTGCCGTCAACGAATTACATTTGAAAAAAGCAGCCCTTATGGTTGATGTCAAGAGTGATTATTCCCTTGGTCTGGCCGAATTTTTTAAAAATACTTTCACCAGCATGGGCGGTCAAATCGTTGATGAACAACAGTACACCCACAATCAGCACAATTTTGCAAAACAACTCGAAGAAATCAAAAAATACAATCCCGAGGTACTTTTTATCCCCGGCCATGATGAAGCAGCCTTCATCGCCAGGCAGGCACAAAAGATTGGTATTGACGCTGTTTATCTTTTTGGCGACGGAATGGATTATGCCTCAACGATAAAAAAAGGCGTGGCAAAGATTAAAAAAGGTTTTTTCACAAACCACTGGAACAGCAAAGTGACCAGTACACAATCGCAAAAATTCATAGCATCTCTTGAAAAAGAAGACACCATTAAACTTTCATCCGGGGCAGCACTTACGTATGACTCTGTCTATTTGCTGGCGGATGCTATTTCCCGTGCGGGTTCCACTGACCCCGAAGGTATTCGTATTGCTCTTGCAAATACTCACAATTACAGAGGAGTGACCGGTATTTTTAACTTTAACGCCCAGGGCGATCCTATAAAAAGCGTAGTACTGATGGAGATTAAAGACGGAGAACTTCTCTTCTACAAAGAATTAAAACCATAATTTTACCCTAACCCTCCTCGCACTATGAAACTTCGAGTCAAAATCAACCTGGCCATCCTGCTGACCTTTGTCATTATAGCTTCCATCTATGCGGCTGTCCTTCTTCCTTTTGAAAAGCAACGACAGCGTACGGTTATTGAACAGGTCGAACTCAACATAAAAACGATAGTAGCCCAACGCCAGGAGCAACTTGCCGACGAGCTCTTCAGCCAACGAAAGCCAGCCGTGGAGATAACCACCGGAGAATTGCTTAAAGTAAAAGGAATGGCGGCTATCAGAGTATATCTTGCTGATGGCACCATGTTTCAAAAAAGTGGTGGTGATGCGGGCCCGCCACTCACCTTTGATCAGCTCCGGCAACTGACAGCCAAACCTCAATTCAGTCGTCATGTAATTCTCGGAAAGCCCTTACTGCGTTTTGTCAAATCCATAGAAGTCATCGGGGACACTATCGGATTCATTGAGATAGATTATGACCTTACCCAGGTCGAAAAAGAGGCTCAAACCTCTAAGATCATATCCGTGGCTTTGCTGGCAGCCATTCTGCTGACCATGTTTGGCCTGCTCAACCTCCTCCTTTCAAAACTGGTTCTTCAGCCGGTGTACAGCCTCTCAAAAACCATCAAAAAGATACAGGCCGGTGCCATTGGCGAACAGGTTAAACTACAAAGCCGGGACGAAATAGGTGGGATGGCTTCAGCCTTTAATGAAATGTCCATTGAGCTTGCCGAACTGAACAAAAGCCTGGAAGAAAGGGTCGCCGAACGAACAGAACAACTTTTCCAAACCAATAAAGAACTCGAAGAAGCACGGGCCATTGCCGAATCATCTACTGAGTTGAAAAGTGAGTTCCTGGCCAATATGAGCCATGAAATCCGTTCGCCGATGAATGCGATTATCGGCCTCAGCCACCTGGCCCTGAAAACAGAGCTTACCCCCAAACTGCGGGACTATCTCCTGAAAATTGAAAGCTCTTCCAAGGCACTTCTTGGTATCATCAATGATATTCTTGATTTCTCAAAGATTGAGGCGGGAAAACTCCATATGGAGGAAATACCTTTTCGACTTGAAGATGTGCTCGACAATCTGCGTGCCATGGTGGCGATGAAGGCAGAAGAGCGTGGCATTGAATTGATCTTTCATACAGCCAAAGGTGTCTCAAACCAGCTCATTGGCGATCCGTTACGACTCGGCCAGGTTCTTCTCAATCTAACAACAAATGCCATTAAATTTACCGAAACAGGCCATGTACTGATCAAGATTGAAACCCTTGACGACCACGGAGTTAATCTGGAAAAACTGCACTTCTCAGTAATTGACACCGGCATTGGACTGACAGCAGAACAGATAGACAAACTGTTCAAATCATTTGCCCAGGCCGACAGCTCAACCACCCGTAAATATGGTGGCACTGGTCTTGGCCTTGCTATCTGCAAAGATATCGTTGAGTTGATGGGCGGCACCATACATGTCGAAAGTGTACCTGAGCGGGGTAGTACATTTTCGTTTAGTGCAGACTTTCTGCGAGATCTAAAAGGAACCGACCCCGCACCGGATCTCATCTACACCGACAGAGTTGCCGGCATGAGAGTGCTGGTGGTTGATGATAATGCTGTTGCAAGAGAAATTCTTGCAGACCACCTTGATGCCTTGCAGCTGACAATCTCACAGGTGGCCTCCGGCAACGAGGCTATCGCTGAACTCGAAAACAGTTCACGTGCCAACAAACCCTATCATCTGGTTCTCATGGACTGGAAAATGGATGGCATGGATGGCATTGAGGCTTCAAGGATAATTAAGGAAAATACAACGATAACTCCCCTTCCGAAAATAATAATGATCACCTCCTATGGACGTGATGAAATTGTCAAACAGGCCAGAGAAATCGGACTTGACGGCTATCTTGTAAAACCCGTTGAACAGGTGGTGCTGCTTAAAAAAGTCGGCATGGTTCTCACAGGCGAAGCCGGGGCAGAGACGACAGGAACCGAAAAACAGGAAAAAGAAATAGCAGGGCTCAGCAAAATTCGTGGTGCCAGGGCTCTATTGGTCGAAGATAATGAAATCAATCAACAGGTGGCCTCGGAATTACTGGCTGATGCAGGCATAAAAGTCGATATTGTCAACAACGGTCTACAGGCCTTTGAGCAAATCAATGTAACACAGGATTCCGACTACTATGACATAATTTTAATGGATATCCAGATGCCGGTGATGGATGGACACACCGCTACACGAAAAATCAGAACAGCCGGATTACCACTGAGCGATGTACCGATAATTGCGATGACTGCCCATGCGATGGAGAGCGAACGGCAGAAATGCCTTGAAAACGGTATGAACGATCATATAGCAAAACCCATTGATCCGGAACTGCTGCTCAAAACACTGGTGCGGTGGATAAAGGTAAAAAAACGTCAGCCACCACCAGTGTTATCCGAATCTGATAATCCTGAAAATACACAGAGTACCAGCCTGTTACCAGAAAAACTGCCGGAATTTGATCTAACTGCGGGACTCGCCAGAGTTGCAGGAAAGAAAAAACTCTACCATGAACTCCTCCTCAAATTTGCTCACAATCACGAGCAGACTTTTGAAAAAATGCAACAGATGGTACAGCAGGAAAAGAGAGCGATGATTCAAAACCTTGCCCATGAAATAAAAGGCATTGGTGGTAACCTCGGAGCAGTTGCACTGCACAAAGCAGCGACACAGCTGGAACTGGCCTGTGAAACAGAGGGGGCGATTGAATCCGAGTTTACACATTTTGGTGCAAAACTGCAGGCAGCACTGGACAGTCTGGCAACAATTGAACCAGACACAACACCCCGGGAAACCAGTTCACGGGAAATCAGAGATCTGGACTTTACAGAAATCAGCAATATAGTTGAGCAACTTACACAGCAGATTACCAGTGACTATGGCGCAGCACTGGAATCAATAGAGTCCCTGCAGTTACAGGTAAGGGGGAGTGACATGGCTCCAATGGTCGATACATTGCGAGAACAACTGCAGGGTTTTGATGAAACAGCAGCCGGAGATACATTACAGGGCATTGCCGCCCGGCTTCTTAACGGGAAATGAATATGGAAAACATGAAACCTGTAATTCTTATAGTAGATGACGTGCCTGATAATATCAGGATGCTGATTGAAATTCTCAAAGAGGACTTTGCCACAATTCCCGCGACCTCAGGAGAGACAGCACTGGAAAAACTTGCCAACACAGATATTGATCTGGTGTTGCTGGATATATTAATGCCGGGAATGGACGGCTATGAAACCTGCCAGGCTATCAGGTCAAACCCAAAAACTGTTGACATTCCCGTGATTTTCATCACCGCCCTTTCTGAAGTTATGGATAACGCCAGGGGATTTGATGCCGGAGCCGTTGATTATATCAGCAAACCTTTCAACCCGGCTACGGTCAGGGCCAGAATAAAAAATCAGGTCAAACTGCGTCAGGTCATGGCAGAAAACGAAAAACTGTACAAGCTGGCACTCGATTCAAACCCGATCAGCGGACTTCCCGGTAACAATACGATTCGCAACACCATAGACACGTTTCTAAAAGATAACATCGAAGCAGTTGTGGTCTATGCAGATCTCGACAACTTCAAAGCCTTTAATGATCAGTACGGCTTTGCCCACGGAGATGAAGTGCTGTTATTTGCCTCTACCGTCCTTAAAAATGTGATGGGAAAATTCCCGGAAGAGTGTTCCTTTCTAGGTCTGCCTATTACCCATAATATTAGTCTGGACATTTAAGTCTGAATCGTGCATACTTGATGCATGAATATTCAAAACCAAATCAAACGTACATTGTCTGAGGCGT
>CAMZKN010000083.1 GCA_947311315.1 uncultured Desulfobulbaceae bacterium
GACAATGTACGTTTGATTTGGTTTTGAATATTCATGCATCAAGTATGCACGATTCAGACTTAAATGTCCAGACTAATATTATGGGTAATAGGCAGTCCTGGTCAATAAAAATATGGAATAAATATTTTGGTTTGGAGTAAAATATGCCTGAAGTAAGTGTAATTATACCGTGTTACAATCAAGGCAAATATCTCAATGATGCAGTTGACTCAGTTTTGGCGCAATCGTACACCGATTTTGAGATCATTGTTGTCAACGATGGTTCCAGTGATGAGTACACAAACCAGATGCTTGCAGATTTCAAAAGGCCCAAAACTCGCGTACTGATAACTGATAATCAGGGGCTTGCAGCTGCAAGGAACAATGGTATTGCAGAATCCCAGGGGACATTTATTCTGCCTCTTGATGCTGATGACAGGATCGAACCGGACTATATGAAAAAGGCTGTTACCCTTCTGGAAAATGACGCAGAAGTTGGCATTGTTTACAGTAAAGGTCGTCTTTTTGGTGCTGTTGATACTGATTGGGATTTGCCTGATTTCTCTCTTAAACGAATGTTGGTTGACAATATAATATTTTGTTCTGCTTTTTTTAGAAAATCCGATTGGCTGAGTGTTGGTGGTTATGACACTGGAATGGTGTATGGATGGGAAGATTACGAGTTCTGGTTGAGTTTGCTGGAACTGGGGCGAAATGTTGTACAGATTCCGGAAACTCTTTTTGGGTACAGGGTTGCTTCCGACTCCATGGTCAGAAGTAAAGAAAAATGGCAAAAAGTTGAGATGTTCAAACGGATTTATCTGCGACATCAGCCACTTTTTTCACAGAATATTGAAGTGTGGATTGATGCACTGCTTGATATCCATGAAATATATTATACCAGCCGCCTTTATGTGGATTGTGGCAAAGGGATCAGTGATAAAGATAGTGTTGGAAGGAAAGTTGAACTGGGAACGCGTCGAATACTCTTTGATCTGACAAAATTTACGGGGATTAAAACGTTGCGCCTTGACCCCATTGATACATTTTGCGTGGTTGAGATTCAAGAAATCGAAATACAATATAGAACAGGGGAAAGGGAAAGAGTGACTACTCTTGAATCAAATGCTCTGTACGATCACGATGGGAGATTATTGTTTGATACCAATGATCCTCAATGCTTTTTTCCTGATCTTGTGGATGGCAGGATCTGTAATGCTGTTGAGTTGAGTATCGATCTCAAATTTCATGCCCTTGGCAGTGAGGCTCTCGAACATATTGTCGAATTTCAAAAAGAGCTCTTGTCTTCAGTTTCCAGAGAGAATATGTCCGCAAGATTGCAACGTACAGGGAAGTCATTGTTTAATACGCTGATCGGCCCTGCACGAAAGAATTCCTGACAAAATTCCGGGAGTTTTACCTGTCTATTGTTCCAAGTCCGGGTGCTGGAAATTGGGCGCAGAGTTCTTCTGCTTTCTGTGCTATTTTTTCCTGCAGCTAAGGTTGTCGGGATCATTTATGAGAGTTGTTACCACTTCCTTGATCACATCCATTTCGGCCTCTTTATACCTGCGGGATGTTGTGGCGGGGGATCCTCCAGTACAGGAAAATCAGTGATTATTGACGTTGCTCCCTGCTGAAACAATTCTTCCTGTCGTCGCTTATCGTTTACGGTAAAGACATTGACTCGAAATCCGGCAGCACGCAATTGTTCGATGAGGGCGCTATCTGTGATATCTTCTCTGGGGTGGTAGGCTGCAACGCCGAGTGAATGCAGGTATTCGATGAGGTTCTGTGGGTGAAAGTCCCGCTGCAATGCTCCGGTTGGAATATTTGGTGCGAGTCTTTTGCACTCAAGAAGATACTCGTGTTTAAAAGATGAGATGAGAACGCGCTTTTCGGAGTGTGTTTTTTTTATAATGTTTATTGCCGCTTCTGCAACAACCTTATCATGTCTTTGACCTGTGTGATTCTTGATTTCAATGTTAAGCGGTATTGCATTTAGTGCTGGATGCAGGAGGAGTTCCTCAAGTGTCAGAATTGTCTGTGGAAGTTCTGCTTTCAGGTGTTCAATAGATATTTTGTGTTTTTTAATTGTATGGAATGGATCTGCTTCAATAAACCAGGAGCCCATGTCAAGGGTTTTGAGCTGTACGGCATCCCAGTTTTCTACATCAAGCGATTCCAGACCGAATTCGTTTCGTTTGCTGGATGCATCACTGGTTCTTGCAAGGGTCGGATCGTGGGTGACCATGGGTACAGCATCTTTGCTCATCTGGATGTCGAGTTCGATAAAATGACAGCGACCAATACTTGCTTTGAACGCTGATAACGTGTTTTCCGGCAAGTGGGAACGAAAACCACGATGAGCACAGATCAAGCGAGAGGGCAGGAGTTTGCTGAAAAATGTCATAATGTAATCTTGGTAATGGGTAGATCTTCTATCCTATAGAAAAAATGTCCAATTGTTACCATCTGAATACAAATGATCAAATTTTTTTTCAACAAATTCGTGCTGTGTTTAAAAAAAATGGTTTGGTGACACAGTGCGTATAAATGAGATCAAACTTGCTATTCTATGGTATGCTGTGTAGTAAATGTATCTCAATGTTAGTATTTTGTTATGAACGGATAATTTTTTTTCAGGAAGCGATAGTTTTTATATGAAATATTCAGTAGCACGATCTTTTAAGATATTTGTTGAAATCACTCTTTTTTTAATTATTTTCTCTTCTAGTCTTGGTGTATTGCCTGCTTTTGCCGCTCACCGTGACAAATATGATATTATTTACATACTGACTAAAGACCTTGAGAGGGTGCTTGACTATAAGGAAGAATTGGAAGCAATTTTTGACGCTAAGGTAAGAAGGAAGTTGAGAATTGTCGGCAGGGGGGATGAGTATGCCCTGATTTATGATGGTAATGATTCTGCTCGAACCGTCACCAAAACGCTGGTACAACATGCGGAAATACTCAATAAGGCTGGTTATGATGAGCCATATGCCACGAAAGAACAAAATTTTCATGCCTTATATAATGTTAGTTATGGCATGGGCCCCAATCTTGAACCATTAAAGAAAAGGTATAAAATTGTCTATAAATATCTCGGTGAAGACGTCAAAAAAGACCTGTTTATTGAAAAGACATCATATGGAAATTATACACTTATATATCGTAGGAGGGGCGGGAAAACTTCAACAACCCGCGTGGCTAAGCGACACGCTAAAAAATTGAGAAGGCAGAGAATTGCTACCTCTCTCACGAGGGAGAACAATAACACGGTTGTATATGGTGAAACCAGTTTAATGGATGAGAAGCATAGTCTAGGAGGGAATGGAGATAAAGTTTCTGCAAAACCATCAAAATCTGTTGCTGCTGCTGCTGCTGCTGCTGCTGCTGCTGTTATTGTTCCTCAGTCCAGGAAAATGACCACTCCCCGTGGAACAATAAGAGAAACAAAGAGTCAGCCCCTTGCAAAGAATTATTCACAGTTTGAAAAATCCATCGAAGAGTACATAAACAAACTAAGACGGAAGGGAAAAATCAGTAAAGATGAATCTACCGGCTGGATGGTCTATGACCTCATGAGGGATCGTTCCATAGTAGATATTAATGCTGATAAGGAGTTTCAAGCGGCAAGTATGATAAAACCATTTGTTGCGCTCGCTTTTTTCCATCAGGCAAAAGCAGGAAAATTTGTGTATGGACGGAAAAGCAGGCGAAAGATGGAAGCTATGATCCAGAGAAGCAATAACTCAGCGACAAATTGGATAATGCGGCAGGTAGGAGGCCCGAAGAGCTGTGAAGCAATTCTGAAAAAATATTATAGTCATATCTTTAAGAAAACGAAGATTAAAGAATATATTCCATCCAATGGTAGAACGTACCTCAATAGTTCTCTTCCTTCCGATTATGTACGATTTTTAAGGGCACTTTGGAAAAAGGAATTACCGTATGGAAGAGAGATCAGGAGATTAATGGCCCTGCCAGGTCGAGATCGATTATATAATGGTACTCCAATTCCCCGTGGTACTCTGGTGTATAATAAAACTGGTACTACTGCACACTTATGTGGAGATATGGGCATCCTCAGTCCGAAAACTAAAAAGGGTGGGAGGTACCCCTATGCTATTGTCGGTATAATAGAGAGGCGTTCAAGGCCGTCCGATTACGGACGATGGATGCACTCCCGCAGTCGCGTTATTCGTGAAGTTTCAACCTTGATATACAAAGAAATGAAAAAAGAGCATCAACTCTTGTAAACGTTGGTTAACGCAGATAATCTGCAAGTAATGCACTAATAACTGTGGAGGGATGATTATGAATGTGATAATGGATCTTTGCCTGGTTCCTATGGGCGTTGGAGTTTCTGTCTCTGAATATATCGTTGCGTGTCATGAGATTTTAAAGAAAAGAGGACTGAAAACGCAATTGCACGCATATGGGACAAACATTGAGGGTGATTGGGATGATGTCATGATCGCTGTCAAAGAATGTCATGAGAGAGTACATGGTATGGGAGCCCCCAGAATTACAACGACTATTAAAATGGGTACAAGAGTTGATCGGAAGCAATCAATGGATGAAAAAGTTTCCAGTGTAATGGATAAGTTAGAATAATTATCCAGAAGGGAAATCAGTTTCAGTGGTGAACATTGTCTTGATCCAACCATGGTTTCCGCCTTTTGTGTTTATGTAAAGCCATTCAGGGGCAGCACCTATTACGCCAACAGTATCACCCTGTTGAACCTGACGAATAACAGTTGAATTCATATCGGGGAGGGTTCGGACGTTCAGCACCTTGGACGTGATTGTGACCTGTTTCAGTACAGCTTCTGTTTGTGGGACTGGAGTAGGCTGTTGCCATGTCGTGGCCGGTTGCAGGTAGATTGTTTCCGGCTGGACCCTGCGATACACGACTGTCGATGGTTTTGATGCTTCGTACATAATCGACCCAATGATGACACTGGCAATTACACCCACACCCAATCCTGTCCAGAAAGAATCACTATTATTGTAATAATATGAATGTGGGTGATAATAGTTTCTATGGCTATAATATCTTGTGTGGCGGGGATAGTGGTACCGGTGGTTTGCGTAAGATGTAGTCGCAGTTAAAAAGACAAACAGAAGAAGAATAGAAAAGAGAGTAAAAGTTTTTTTCATAGCGACCTCCTTTCACAATATTTCTTGTACAGTGACATGTAGGTAATAAGTATTCGTATTTTCAACGTTATTATATCTGCTTGTGTGGTATTAGGCTATGCTTTCTTTTAAATGAACGTTAAGTCATTTTTAATGATTGTTGCTCTCGCTGGTAAATTGCTCCACGGGAGACTCTGTACTGTTTGCTGATTTCAATGACGGATTGTGCATTCCCATAGTAGGGTGGAAGCCCATAGCGCCTCTTGATAATATCGCCATTTTTTGCAGGGAGCACCTGGTCTATTGCTTTTATAAGTATTGCGTAGAGTTGGCGGGTTTCTATCTCATCTGCAGGGCATTTTATCGGTTGCTCAAATGAAATAAGTCCTGCTGTGTCACTGGTTTCCTGTTTTAATTCACCAGGGTCGGCTTCATTAAGAATAATGGAGAACCTACTTGTCTTGGCTGCATTGCCTTCTTTAACGGCTTTTGCATATTGTTCAACGGTATTTGAGGATATTTTTATCAACCTCCCGGCAAGAGCCTGGCGCTGAATTTCTTTGAATACCCAGTTGGCGGCGTAGGTGGAAAACCGTACTCCACAGGATTGGTGGAAACGGTATGATGCCCTGGCAATACCAAAACTCCCTATCTGAACAGCATCCTCGTAGGAAACAGATTGTTTATAGATTGTATTAATTCTAGTGGCAAGTTTTTTAACAATACTTGTTGAAAGCAGTATGTAAATGTTTCTAAGAGTATTCAGCCGTTCAACAATTTCGTGTAGTTCCTTGAAATTATAATCATCAAAAGTGGCATCATTTGAGGTAGATAGAATTCGATTCCAAATTCTCGCAAGAATGAGATGCTGAAATGTTTGTGCAAGTGAGACAGGTCTTTTGTTATGATTTTCACTGAACAGGGTTAGAGCCTCCTGTCGTTCCTGTTCGGAAGAAAGAGCAGTGGGCCCAAAAAATATTTTACGATCCTGGAAAAGATAGATATTTTGGATGACGGTCAGTGTTGCCTGTTGAAACAACTGCGTTTTCCGAACTAGTCCAGTGAACCGGTGTCGATTAAGTAATACCTCTGTGGCAAGTTCCTTTTCATCGGACACGGTTAACAGCTGACCAACTTTTGGTTGATTGAGGGGAGAACAAATCACCTCGAGGTTAAGGATTTTTTTTTTAAGAACCTGGCTTAAACCGAGTTGTTTTACTCGTGATTGGAAAGGTTTTTTTACTGGAAATGTCGCAAGTAAGTCTATAATTTCCGGTGATTTTTTAAGCCAGACTAAATTTGTTGCCTGTTTGCTTGGGCTCATGCTGACGTATTTTTATTTTTGTTTGATAGTTAAGAGTTCTCTCAACAAAATGGTATCATAAAAATACGTCAGTATACAAGGAAACCGTGTGATTTAATCAGAAGCTGGAGAGGTCAGCATGTTGTTTCACCCTTTTTCAAACTTATCTTAACAATGACCGTAGCTTTGCACACTTCCAGGCCATTGGCATCAGTGATCTTCACTACTACATCTTTATCACCTTGTTGGTGCCAATCTATACCAGTCCCTTCAGCTATAGCTCTTAAATCAGTCGTGGCTTTTGCAAGATATCTAACGTTCATGCCAATGGGTATCCATCGAAATGTATCAGGAATAGACACATCTGTCAGTAAGCCACCTGCAATTTCAGCAAGGTTACACATTGCAATTGCATGCACAGTGCCAAGATGGTTATGTACTTTTTGGGTATTTGGCATAGTGACTTCTGCAAAACCGGGTCTAAGATGAACGAATTGTGGCTCAATAGTTGAAAAATAGGGTGCAATTTCACAAAGTTTTTTCGTAAATATCTCATTACCTGTGGCCTTGTAGAGATCTAATAGTTGGCTCATTGTTCTACTCCTGTGAAAAAATACTGAACGGATATAAACAACAAAAAGCCCCAATCAGCGAAGCTGATTGGGGCTTTTTGTTAAAGAACGCGGCGATGACCTACTCTCCCACACAGTTGCCCATGC
>CAMZKN010000084.1 GCA_947311315.1 uncultured Desulfobulbaceae bacterium
GTCTACGCTTACCTCCGAGGATAAAATTTTCCACATAACGAAGAGATCGGGCATAAATAAATTAAATCAACAGGCTCATCTATACCCGCAAATGTGACCGTGCGAAGATGGGGGGCCTGTGAGCAGTTACCATGAGTCAATTGTAGCATTTAGTGCCTTACATGGCAAAACCTGAAAAGAAAAACAATAAAAAAATAAGCTGAACGCCTTTCTCTTGACTCTTATGACCTCATTCATTAATAAATGAGCTACCAACTTTCCATACCACACCAATACAAATTATCGTTACAAAGGAAAAAAACATGGAACCAGAACGGCCCGAAATAAACTATCCCTGTGCATGGGTGTATAAGGTTATTGGTGTGGATTGCACCCTGCTAAAAGATATCATTGTTGCCGCCTGTACTCCGCTTACGGTTGCAATAAGCCACTCCCATACAAGTTCCAAAGGGAAATATCACAGTCTCAATGCGGAAGTATTTGTGCCCGACGAAGCAGTTCGACTGAAAATATACGAAACATTAAAAAACCATCCCTCCGTTAAAATTGTGCTTTAATTCTTTTTGGTAACCAACGATGACAACAACTCCCCCTGGATCAGAATCTTCAGAAAAAAACTCACAACTCATAGCTGCCCTTCGAGAAGGTGTAGCTGTCGTACAAATGGTACTGTTTAAAGAAGTCAAAAATCTGCTCACAAAAAAAATGGCAAGTGCGGATAGCCGCCATATTTCAATGCTTGCCGGTTCAATCACAAATGAGGCCTTCGGTACTGGAAATCCTGAAGAAAAATTTGTTCAATTCAGAGAGAACAACCGCGCCGACATTGAGCAGGGACTTCTCAGTATAAAGGAAGACCTGGCGACACTCTGCCCGACACTCACTGACGCACTGCGTATACAGACTCTATGTGATCACCAGGAAGGCGTCGACAGTTCAGAAATCCTGAAGCAGGCAAAAGCTTTTGGATTTCTAAAAGAAGAAAGGGAAATACCGCTGCCGTCCACATTTATGACGGTGATCAGGATGCTTGGTGAAAAGCACGATCTCATAGTCCCGCCCGAACAAATCACACCGGCACAGGACGAATCCATGGTTCACTGAGATTCTTTTCCGGGAAGTTACGCCAGACGTACCCGAACAACTCCCCGTACGGAATTACACAGGTAAATCGCCTCGGCCAGCCTCACATCTTCCTCAAGTATGATTTTTTCCAGAACGGGTGTACAGGCAGTTAAAAGACGCCCCCGCATCACCCCGGCGAGAAGGCCGCAACTGACAGGAGGCGTCAAATATTGACCATCTTTATATAGTATAACGTTGGAAATGCACCCCTCGGTAACATATCCATCATTATTTACAAAGATATAATCAAACAAGCCTCTATTTTGAGCCTTCCTGTATACCTCATTATAGATATCACGTCTGGTGGTTTTATGGAAACACCACACATTTTCGGTATCTATTTTTTGCCCTGAAAAATCAATTTGAGGGAGGTCATTTTTATCAATTTCTTCCGGTGACAGTGGCAGAACAGTACGCTCCGGAGCCGCACACTCCATTGCACTGCAAAATGATCGACCATCTTTTTGCAGACAGAGGCGAACCCGATAACACCTTTTTTCAAATTTCCGTTCTTCCTCTTGCAACCGCGCCTTTAGCGAATCATGATCAAATGAAAACTTAAAAAAAACGGCACCTTTTTCCATGCGTTGCAGATGCTCATCAAGCAACCAAAAACCACTCTCCGGCTGCCAGAGCATGGTTTCAAACAGCTGAAAATCCGGCTGTTTGTGAGACAGGAATCGACCTTTCAGTAAAGATTCCTTCCATTCCTCTACCGGATCAGAATCGTGCGTTATCCCGGCACCAATTCCCATTTCACCTGAGTTTCCCTGCAAGCGAACAGTTCGAATGGGAACATTAAAGACCGCAGACCCATCTGGGCCGAAATAACCGATAGCGCCTGTGTAGACCCCCCTTCTCTCTTTTTCCAGCTCGTCTATGATCTGCATGGTACGAATTTTCGGAGCGCCGGTTATCGACCCACAGGGAAATAATGCCCTGAAAAGATCAATAAGTTTTATACTCCGCATAGCTGAGTCGGCGGTCTCAGCTTTTACAGTTGAAGTCATTTGCAAAAGAGACTCATACGACTCCACATCAAAAAGAGACTCTACAAAGACCCTGCTCTGCTGCTGACCATGCATCAAACGCGACAAATCATTACGCAACAGATCAACAATCATCACATTTTCACTTTTGTTCTTGGTGTCATGGCACAGGGCAAAACTGTTTTCCTGCTCCTCTTCACTGTTTCGTCCTCTTTGGGCCGTACCTTTCATTGGACGAACTGTTATTTCTGCCTTATGTTTCCTGAAAAACAGCTCTGGCGAAAAAGAGAGCGTTCGTTCGCTGCCATTGCGAATATACGCTCCATATGCAACGGATTGATTTCTCCTCAAATCCCAATAAAATTTTTCCGCTGACCCCTCAAAATCAAACAGAAGTTTCATCGTGTAGTTAACCTGATAGGTATCCCCGGCGTCTATATAGTGCTGTACAATTTCCAGGGCCTCGACAAAATCTTCTCTACTCATATTGGGTTGCAGACTGGCAAGAGAATATGTCTTGCCGGTAAGACTGCAGCGTTGGCCTCCGGGAAAAGAATTTTCACCAGTCTTATGATTAAACCTCAAAGGCTTTGAAAAAATACCGAGATCCGCAACTGAACAATTGTTTCCAGTAAAATCTGGTGCAGCTACACTAACCTTCCCTTCAAGCATCGCCCCAAATTCGTAACCAATCCAACCTGCCAGGTAATATCCTTCCTCCAAACGCAATTGCAGTATATTTAAAAATTCCTCAGCATCATCGCCGCTTCTGCAGACCAGTCTGTCAACCGGATCAAGAAAAAGCAGAGACTCAATATTTTCCTGATCCGGTTTGGATGTATCAAAAAAAACAAATTCGTCTGTCTTCGAGAGAAAGCCTAATAATTTTTCAAGATCCGGGTCTTGAATTCTAAACATGCTGACATCCTTTTCGTAGCTTTTCAAACAGAAATAATATTCTCCATCGCCGGATAATATTATTCCATACCATGCATATACGCCTGACCGCCTATTGATTTTGTTTATACTACCAATAAGCGATATTCATTCCTTCGATAAAAGCGACCTTAACATATAATGTTGGCCGAAAAATTTCTCTGTATTTGTTGTAATTCTGTAACTCTTAGACTATTATCACGGGGTATTTTTTATATATAACTGCACATGCCCCTCAAGGTTTTTTAAAACTATTTTTTCAGTTTTCACTGTGTTACAGGCATAACTAATAGTTATTACAAAGGAGAACAAATCATGTCGCAAAAGATGGTTACAATTGACGGCAATCAGGCGTGCACCCATGTCGCCTATGCTACAAGCGAAGTTATCACACTGTATCCCATTACCCCATCAACCCCGCTGGCTGCTGAAGCTGATTCAAAATCCGCAGCTCTGCAAAAAAACATCTGGGGAACTACACCAGTAGTCAACCAGATGCAGTCAGAAGCAGGAGTTGCCGGTTCTATTCACGGTTCCCTTGCAACCGGGGCACTTTGTACCACTTTCACAGCATCCCAGGGTTTGCTGCTGATGATTCCCAATATGTACAAAATTGCAGGCGAACTGACACCAACTGTTTTCCACGTCACTGCAAGAGCAATTGCCTGCCAGGGACTTTCTATTTTTGGCGACCATAGTGATATTTATGCCGCCCGCCAGACAGGCTGGGGTATGCTTTGTTCTAAGAATGTACAGGAAGCCATGGATATGGCGCTGATTGCCACCCAGGCATCACTTGCTTCACGCATCCCTTTTATCCATTTCTTTGACGGCTTCCGTACATCCCACGAAATACAAAAAATAGAACAGATCGACTACGAACAGATGAGCCAGGTCGTTGATGAAGAACTTGTCTTCGAACATAGGCACAGAGCTCTTTCCCCTGATAAACCGACCATCCGTGGAACAGCTCAAAATCCAGATGTATTCTTTACTGGACGTGAAACAGTAAACCAGTTTTACAATGCAGCACCTGCTATCGTTCAGGAAACCATGAACAAATTTGCTGCTGCAGTCGGCCGCCAATATCATCTCTTTGATTACCACGGTGCACCTGATGCAGAAAACGTTGTAGTCATGATGGCATCCGGCTGTGAGACTGCTGCTGCCACCATCGATTACCTAGTAGCTCAGGGACATAAGGTCGGTATGATTATGGTTCGTCTCTATCGTCCTTTTGACAGCAGGGCCATGGTTAACGCATTGCCATCAACAGTTGAAAGAATCACCGTTCTGGATCGCACCAAAGAGCCGGGCAGCTCAGGTGAGCCTCTCTATCTTGACGTCCGCGCTGCCATTGGTGAAGCCGCTGAATCAAACAGCTCTATCTATCCGCCTATGATTTTTTCCGGCCGATATGGTCTTGGCTCAGCTGAATTTACTCCTGCCATGGTAAAAGCAGTTTTTGAAAATATGGAGTCCATGGCACCAAAATCAAAATTCTGTGTTGGCCCCCACGATGATGTTACGTTTTCCAGCCTTGATTATGATACTTCTTTTAACATTGAAGGAAGTGATGTGTATCGTGCGATGTTTTACGGTCTTGGCTCTGATGGTACCGTTGGCGCCAATAAAAATACCATTAAAATCATTGGTACTGAAACTGACAACTCTGCTCAGGGGTATTTTGTTTACGATTCAAAAAAATCGGGTTCAATTACCACCAGCCACTTACGTTTTGGTAAAAATCCTGTTGTCGCACCTTATCTTATCGACAAAGCCAATTTTATTGCCTGCCATAATTTCACATTTCTCAAGCAGGTCGATATGCTCGGTAATCTCGAAGAGGGGGGAACCTTCCTTCTTACCACCAACTTCGATAAAGACAGCGTCTGGGCAGAGCTCCCCGGCAAGGTTCAGCAGGATCTGATCAACAAAAAAGCCAAACTCTACATTATTGATGCCGTTTCCCTTGGCCTGGCCTTAGGTCTTGGTGCCCGTATCAATATGATCATGCAGACGGCTTTCTTCCTTATTTCCGGTATCCTCAGCCAGGAAGAAGCGATCAAATCGATCAAAGATGCCATTAAGAAAACCTATGGTAAAAAAGGCGACAAAGTCGTTGAGATGAACTACAGCGCAGTTGACGGTGCTGTGAAAAACATTGTTGAAGTAACACTGGGTAGCACTGTTGACGGCAAAGAAATTCCGGCAACAGTTCCAGATCACGCACCAAAATTTGTAAAAGAAGTTACTGCAAAGATTATCGAAGGAAATGGAACGGATCTGAAAGTTTCTCAAATCCCCAACGATGGTACATGGCCGACAGGCACCACCCAGTATGAAAAACGCAATATCGCCGTCGCCGTACCCCAATGGATACCTGATAACTGTATCCAATGTGGCCAGTGCGCGCTGGTCTGCCCCCATGCTGCAAACCGCATTAAAATAGTTCCTGAACTCGTTGATGCTCCTGCCAACTTCCTCTCAAAGGATGCCGTTGGTAAAGATTTCAAAGGCCAGAAATTTTCCCTGCAGATTTTCACAGAAGATTGCTGTGGTTGTACTCTCTGCGTAAGTGTCTGCCCTGCTAAGACAAAAGCCCTTGAAATGATTCCCAACACTGAGGAAGTCAAAAAGACGCAAGCGGTAAACGTTAACTACTTCCTGAACCTGCCAGAAATCAATCCTGCCAGCATCAATCTGGCCACAGTTAAAGGCAGCCAGTTAAAGCAGCCTCTTTTTGAGTTTTCCGGGGCCTGTGCCGGTTGCGGTGAAACACCATATATCAAGCTTATCTCCCAGCTTTTCGGTGACAGAATGTATGTGGGCAATGCAACCGGATGTACATCAATATATGGAGGCAACCTGCCGACAACACCATACACAAAACGAGCTGATGGTCGTGGCCCAACCTGGGCAAATTCACTTTTTGAAGACAACGCCGAGTTCAGTGCAGGTATGCGCACAACCGTAAACAAGCTCTCCAACCAGGCAACAGAACTTTTAACCAGTGCTGTTGAAGCTGGAATCGTTTCTCAGGATATGGCAACCGCACTCTTTGAAGCTGAGCAGATTACTCAAATGGATATAGAGGCCCAGCGAGCACGAGTTACCGAGTTGAATAAAGTTCTTGAAGCGGACAGCCATAAGGTGGCCCGTAGATTACTACACGTCTCTGAGTTTTTTGTGAAAAAATCAGTATGGGCATTTGGTGGTGACGGCTGGGCATATGACATTGGTTATGGCGGCGTGGATCATGTCCTCGCTTCCGGTGAAAATGTGAATATCCTCGTTGTTGATACAGAGGTATACTCCAACACCGGTGGCCAGATGTCGAAATCCACCCCACGCGCTGCTACCGCGCAATTTGGCTCAAGCGGCAAGAAAATGCCTAAAAAGAACATGGGTATGATCTTTGCCACTTATGGTAACGTCTATGTCGCCCAGATCAGCATAGGGGCCAACCCTGCACAGGCTATCAAAGCCATTGCAGAGGCTGAAGCCTATGATGGCCCATCACTGATCATTGCTTATGCGCATTGCATCAACCATGGCATAAACATGGCACTTGGCCTGGAACAACAGAAAAAGGCCGTAGCCTGTGGACATTGGCCTCTGTACAGATTTAATCCGGATCTTGAAGAACAGGGCAAAAACCCACTCACCATTGATTCGAAAAAAGAACCCAGTATCACTTTTGAAGAATATGCACTTGGTGAGAATCGATATCGTCTCTTAAAGCGCGTCAATCCTGAAAAAGCTGATGAACTTATGGCTGCTTCACAAAAAGATGTTCTTAAAGGATGGAGATTCTTAAAGAGCCTTGCTGTTGCTCTTGAACCCCATGAAGAAACTGAATAACCTGTAGCAAACAAAAAAGGCCGTGCGATAAATTATCGCACGGCCTTTTTTGATGAAACAGTTGCTAAAACAACTTCTATTCCTTAATTCCCGTTTCTGCTTTCTTGCGAGCGGTTTCTTCTTTTAACTCCTCGTACTCTTTTATCGACTGTTTAACAGTATCAGCCTGCTTTAATTTCATCTCTGCGACTTTAGCTTTTATTTTTTCATCTTTTACCTTCATGGTCTGTGCACCAAAAAGAGTTGCAGCAAGATATTTAAAAGAAAAAAGCATCAGCTCCACATCATCATTTCTGATTTTCTCTATCGTCTCTTTGTCAATTTCATAGGTCTCAAGAAAAGTACTCTCAAAAACAAATTTCCTAAACGTTGCAAGATCAGTAGATGCCATAAAAAACATCCGTTTTGCCTGTTCTGAAAGACTTGCCTGCAAGCCATAGGATTTTCGTCTCATAACCAGGCGCAACCATTCTTTATTCATTTCATCACGAACATCGACGCCCTGATCAATACGCCACTCACGTACAGTCCACTCCTTATCCTCTTCAAAGCCTTTACAGTGGTCTTCACGTACGGTAAAAAAGAACTTTTCTTCTTTAATATCATTTTCGTTGCCATCCTCATCTCGACTCCCACCTTCATGGAAATCAGCCATCCCAACAGGATAATAACGACATGCACTGGGTCTATCAGTATAAACTGTACATCCTTCAGGTGTAACAAAGGGGCATTTGTTATCATCTTCACGAAGTTTTATCATAACACCCGGCATATCAGTTTTTTCTAAATATGTCGGTTCAGTGTATGTATGAAGAAATTCATAGGGTGGGATATCAAGCCGTTTTGTTAACTGCAGGATATCATATGGCGTCAAAATTATCTTTATGCCACCACAGCATGCAGTAAAACACCTCACACCGGGATGGCATCGAAATTTAATTCGGCTATCGAGTGTAAGTTTTTTCGGTTCAATTGACGATGGATTTTTTTCTTTTCCAAATAGAATTTTCTCTTTAGTTTTGTTTTCTTTGTTACTCATTACATCACCTGATTCTTAAAATAATAAAATATATGATCCGTTACCGGCTAAAATTTTTTTTGCAATCAACCTTACATCATAAACTTCTCCGGGCTATGTGTAAACCCATTTCGATACCCTCCTTATATACAACCCAAAACGATTGTCATTTTCTATCTACTCACAGTTTACCTTGCAGTTTTATTAAAATGTTCGTATATGTCAACCTGCACAAGATGTATTCACAATTTGATGTGTACGCCTACCCCCAACATCAAACCACGATCAAGCAATTTTAAAGTGGAATTTGCTGTTCCATTTTGTAACGATTACCAGAGCAATCGTCCACCATTCTCACTATAA
>CAMZKN010000085.1 GCA_947311315.1 uncultured Desulfobulbaceae bacterium
CCTCACCTGATTGTCTGTGATCATTCATGTTCCTCCTTAGAGCAACATGAATAATCTATTCACAATTATCCGGTGAAAATAATTGTCGTCAGGCGGTAATTATAATTGTCGCTGATCAAGTTTGTCTGTTTCCCATATATCGTCCTGATCGCAGAGCGCAATGTAATCACCATTACATGTTGAAAGTGCGTTTTGAAAGTTTGTGTTTATCCCCTGAATCTTTGCATTAATGGTGCGGATTGTTGCATGATTTTGACTATATTGCTCCAGGATCTCGCAGGTTCCATCAGTTGAGCCATCATCACTGATAATGATCTCCATTGGTGGCACTGTCTGCGCCAAAAGGCTTTCGATCTGTTCTTTCAGATGTGTGCTGCCATTGTGGGTCGCCAACGCAACAGATATATTCATGATCTTTTTGCGGTTGAATGTCTTTTTTGTCAGAAATGGATGAATACGCAATCTATTCGGTTTCATATTTCTCAACAATGATTATTTCTTCACGTACTCATTCTGGAACGTCCATGGATGGAGCAAAAAGGAAACAATTTTTAGTCCATGATTGAAGATTGTGGGTGCTTGTTGTAGGTTGACAATCTACTGATACGTGGCTTCAAAGCACATTTTTTGTAAATGACCCTTGAATTGAAAATAAAGCTGGAAAAGGTGGAGGAAAGAATATGTCAGAGGTAAGAAGAGGTGATAACGTCAAAGTGCACTATACGGGTACACTTGAAGATGGGACTGTTTTTGATAGTTCCGATGGAAAAGACCCGCTCGAATTTGCAGTGGGCAGTGGCCAGGTGATACCTGGCTTTGATGAGGCTATGGTAGGCATGACAGTGGGAGAGAAAAAAACGGTGCATATCCCTGTTGAAAAAGCTTATGGCGAACGGAGTGATTCCATGGTGATCACTGCTCCCATTGAACAGGTACCACCGGATCTTGAGCCCGAAATCGGAATGTTACTGGAGGTGGGTGGCCCCAATGGCGAAATAATGCGGGTTCAGGTGGTTGAGATCAACGAAAAAGAGATTATTCTTGATGCTAATCCGCCGCTTGCAGGCAAGGCTCTGACCTTTGCGATTGAACTGATTGAGTGTGCTGCACCCTGATTATTTCAGTAGACGATGAAAGCCCTGTCGTTACTGCAGGGCTTTTTTATATGTCATAATCGTTTTCTGTGCGATGGTAGTCCAGTCAAAATTTTCTTCTATCATTTCACGGGATTGGTGGCCGAGCGCCTGAATATCTCCGTTGAGCAGTAGATTGATTTTTTTTGCCAGATCTTCAGGGTCTGCCGGTTTACACAGATAGCCGTTTTTTTCATCCTGTATTAATTCAGGAATACCACCAACAGCTGTACCCACAAGGGGCAAACTCGCAGCCATCGCCTCCAGTCCGCTGATACTAGTGGCCTCCATCAATGACGGCAGTATTGAAAAATCTGCACCACTATAATAATCGACGATTTCATCGTGGGTTTTATTGCCCAGGAAAAGAGCTCTTTGTCCACAATGGCTTGTAAACTCATGTTCCACCGCAGCACGTTCCGGACCATCGCCAATAATAATAAATTTCAGTTTGTTGTCTTGCAAATATTTAGTAGCTCTTGCCAGGTAAATAACACCATTTTTATCAACAAGTCTTCTGGTGATAATGGCAACAATATCGTCATCAGTAAAACCAAGGTCTTTGCGGATGGTTGCTCGTTTGTCCGGGTTGGCAAGAAATTTTTGTCCATCTACTCCATTTGGGATAAAAACTTTTTCTGCACGAATGCTAAAAGGGATTTGAAGGAGTTCTTTACTCGGGGCAAGAAAAAGGTCAACTTTTTTAAAATGTCGTTTCAGCATAGCCATTCGGCGCATGCCACCTTTTTTGATTCGTTTTAAATACCCTGAAGTATGGTTGGTGTAGGCGAGGGGGATATGGTCTATGTCATACCATTCCAGCGGCATCATACCATGTATATGAATAATGTCCGGTTTGAGCTTGGGGAGTAGTCTTTTCACAAACTTTGTTATCTGCAATCCGTAGATCAGCGCCATATATTTCAGTTGAACGCGGTAAATATCTATGGAGTCTTCTGTCGAATGGACGGGCTGCTTGTCTTTGAGTCGGGTGAGAACCGTGACCCGGTTTCCTGCTTTACGCAGGGCTCTGGATAACTCGTAGACATGGGCGGATATGCCACCGGGGGTTGGTGGGTAATCCATGGATATCATTAAAATATGCATAGTTTTACAAAAGATATAATGGGTTCTGTTCTTATGGAGATGGGTGAAAAATCACATCCTGCCATTCATAGTTATCTGAAAAGTGATTCTCAAATAAAAGTTCAAGCATAAAGCGGGTAATGCGCTCAGCTGTATAACACCTGTGGGCCCGTTGCCATCCTTGTTTGGCGATGATTCTGGCCTCTTCATCATTTTTGTGATAGTAGATGATTTTGTGTATGAGGTCATCTGCATTGTCATAGTAAACAAGTTCATCTTCACTAAACAGACGATTCATATCCGGGACTCTCGGACAGAAGGTGAGCAGTCCATTGCCGACCAGCTGGATAAGCCTGTCCGAGGAGTAGAGCGTTATGTCGTTGCGGCGGCTGATATTCAATGCCATCCTGGAGCGTGATAAAAAATCGATATATTCATACCCGGTAACGGGTGCATTGCCAAGGCAACCTTTAAATGTGCAACGCAGATGTTTGCTTATCTCCTGTTGCAGCTTTTTCATAAACGATTGGCGCTGGTGGTCGTTTGAATCCCTGCCGCAGAAGATGAAATCGTGATCGTATCTGCTGTTGTCAAATGCCTTTCCCGTTTCTACTGCCGGATCAACGATATTGGGAATAAATGCAGCGATGGTATTGGACTGTGTATATTCCTGCAGGTAGCTGCCGCCTGTTGTGGCAAAGACAACGTCAATGCTGGGCAGTCTTTTAAAAACCTGAAGTGTTTTGTCCTTGTGGAAAAGTGCGTCGACATACCAGAGGCCAATCTTCATTTCCGGGAAATTGTTTTTTATTGTTTTCAGTGTTTGTGTTTCGATCAGTTCCGAATGGCCGAGGAGAAGAAGGTGAGGGTTGAGGTTTTCGCAGGCCTGGATAAGCTTTTTATTGACCGTGGCAGTACCAAATTTTGTGGTTTTGAAAATGGATTCATTGCGGCAGACATCACGGTAGCTGAAGTCGTAGACGAAATGACCATTTTGAATAAGACCGGCAGAAATTTTTCGATCGGTGGCGTAAAGATCGGCACCATATTTATGCGTGTTAAAATTTGCCACGTGGAGAATGCGCATTGTTTGTTCTATGCCTCACATTGTGTTTGATTCTGTGGCTGAATTGTGCAGTATCCTTTGATTACTCCGCTGCCAATAATAAGCAGGCATCCTGCCAGTTGCAGGGCGTTCAGGGTTTCACCGAAAACAGCCCAGCCGAGAATAACAACAAAAATAGGTTCAAAATAGGCAAGGGTACCAAAGGTTGCTGCGGGTAATTTCTCCAGCGCCATAACCGCAAAGAGTATGCCGAGGAAACCGGGTATAAAACCAGCCCCGACGATCCAGATAATATCTGAACCATTGATTGCAGGAAAACTGGTGAGAAAAAAAGGCACCATACAGAGAGAGCCAATCAGTAATTGATAAAATGTTCGTGTGTAGGCGTGAACAGAGGTTGTGACAGAGCGGTTAATGAGAATAAATACAGCATAGCAACACATGCTGAGTGCGGCAAAAATAATACCCTGCATGTGATTGCCGGCCGTACTAAAGTCGATTTTGAACTCCATCATCATGCCAAATCCAAGGAGCGCAGTGGCTATCAGGAATATGCTCTTACTATTCATTTTTTCGCCAAAGAAAAAATGTGCATAGATGGATGCCACCAGGGGCGCAAGATAGACCACCATGATGGCATTGGCCATGGTGGTCATATACATGGCCTGGACATAAAAAATGATAAAACCGGCCAGCATCAAACCGTTGATGAGCACAGGCCAGCCGGGCCAGGTCTTAAGAAGTCGAGTCTGTCTGGTGATAATCAGTAGTAACAGTAAAAATCCAGCTCCCAGAAAAAGCCTGAAAAAGGTGATGAGTTCTGCCTGGATGCCGGTTTTTCTTGAGAACACGCCCATTGTCCCCATGCAGAGTGCGGCCAGTATGGCAGTAAAAATAGCGTTTATATTCATTTTGACAATTGTTTTTTGGTGTGCTTATGGATCTGTTGTGAAACGGCTGGAGACGACAAGTATATTTTATGTCCAGACTGGTGTCGGCATCAGATTTAATGAGATGGTGTGATCGGTGAAACCACGGTCTTTTGTGGCCCTGGTCACTGTGACATAATCTTTTTTGCTCAGAGTATCAAGAACCAGAGCGTCAAATATAGACCGGGCCAAAAAGGTGAAGATTCACACCCTGTACCCTAGTTATGCAAAAAATCCGACATCTCTGCCCATAATCAATCCTTTGAAGTGAAATAGTCGATAGACAACAATAGCATATACATAATAGCCTTACAAGAACACCCTATGATGTGGGCGAGGAAAAACATGAGCTGAAAAATGGGGCATGATTGGAAGTGAAAAACGGAGGATCCCGCTGGATGATTCGAGCTATTTCGGGGCGGCGTTTGAATGTGCTGTCAAGATAGCGCCGTATCTTACCTCTATTCCAGCCTTTGGGGTGATTGAAATTTCTGTAAATTGACAGATCCCCTTCATAAAAATCTGAAACATCAAGAGCTGCAATTTCTGAACTGCCAGCTGGCAGGTTGAAAATTGCGTGATTTAGAAATGTGATGTTCTGGTGATTCTTTGTAACAAAATCGAGGGTCTTTTGTGCCCGGTTGTGATCTTCCGATGGTGTTCCAAAGAGGAGATACACATAGGTCGTGATACCTGCCCGGTGCAGATTGTGGAGAACTGTCGTGGCAAGTTCCAAATCAATTCCTTTGTGCATGGAATCGAGTACGTGTTGATCCCCCGATTCAAGACCAAGCTTGAGCATTAAACAGCCGGAGCTACGCAACTGTTTGCAGAAAGTGGGGTCACCGAGTTGGGAGTCAATGCGGGCAAAACCATACCATGGCCTTCCCGGAGGATGGTTGGCCAAAGCTGTAAGTGCTGCGGGGCTGATGGCATTGTCCAGCAGGTGTATCAGTGAGGGAGCGGTCTCCTTACAGAGTTTTTGCAGTTCCAAAACGACTGTCTCTGGTGCAACACACTGGTATGGATTATCTTCACTGGTTTCTGGACAAAAGCTGCATTTTTTCCAGAAACAGCCGGTGGATGCGGCATAGGGGAGGATAAATCCGGGGCTCAGGTATGTATTTGTGGCAAGGGAGGTGTAGTCCGGCTTAACGGGCTTCCATTTGTGGTTTGCCCCCAGCAGTTGCAGGAGTGGTATTTCTCCCTGTCCGGGGATGAAATGGTCTACCAGATTTGAAAAAGGATTGTGCCATCCCTCTTTGCTGAGCCATGTGGTGACAAGTCCTCCGCCAAGGATTATTTTTTTCTCCGGGAAACGGTCTTTTAAAAAGCCTATCATGGCAAACGTGCAGAGGGCCTGGCTGAGATAACTTAGAGAGAAACCAATATATTCTGGCCGACTCTGTTCAATGAGCTTTTCGAGTCTTTTACTGAAATAATCGAAAAAAATATTGTTCCTGAAATGGGTGGCGGCATGGGACAGGTCGTCACTTTTCAGTGGCGAAAGTGTATTGTCCTGATAGTTTGCAAGAGAAAGTTGCAGGTTACATTTTTCTCCGGCTAGCTGTACGATTCTGTTAAGATCCGAGACTGATCGTTTATAACGATCAATATTGTTATAAGTTGATATGGCTTTCAGCGCATCGAGGTTGCGGCCAATATTTTTATATGCCCGTTTTGACCAGGTATCTTCAGCAGAGAGGGCGGTTTTGAGCAAAAAAAGTAAAGCTTCCACATTCATGTCACAAATGGTACAGGAATGGCCTTGTGATTTCAAAGCCGCCAGAAGGTAGGCAAGAGGTGCCGGCGGCTCGCAGGCTTTGGTCAGTGGTGGGTGGATTATCAGCATAGTGGCTTTGGCAGAAAAAAAAATTTATTAAAGAACGGGCGAACAGTAGGAGAAAAATTGTAATCCCTCTGGCATCTTGATAAAGGTGTACTATAGTGTAGCCGAGTTTGTTATTCCAGCATATCCGGGTGGGTTCGACTGATCTTTGTTGTGAAGTGGACGCACTTTTAATTAATTATAACAATGGACAGGAATTATGTTGACGTTTTGTAGAAAACTTGTACCGGTTTTCATGCTGTTTATCGCATTTGCCCTCGTAGAAGGTGGGCTGACTGTCGATCACGCAGACGCCAGATCGAGAATGGGTGGACGGTCTTTCAGATCTGTGCCTATGAAAAGAGCGCCGACCAGAAGCGCAAGGCCAGCTCAGCAGCAGAGGGGCGGAAGTAGTTTTGGCAGAGGCATGGCAGGTGGATTGCTGGGTGGAGCTCTTGGCGGGATGCTTTTTGGTTCCATGTTTGGCGCAGGTGGATCAGGAATGGGGATTTTGCCCATACTCCTGCTGGGCGGTGTTGCCTATTTTTTCTTTAAAAAGTTTTCCCGATCCGGGCAGAACAACTATCAGCAAAATGGCCGAAGGGCGGGGCCGTCCAATTCCTCCAATATCTTTGGCGGCAACTTTGGCAATAGTAGTCAGGCATCACCTCCGCCGCCCCCTCCACCGGATATAGGCGAAAATATTGGAGAGAATCAGCTCGATGATGGCTTGGATCAGATTCGCAATTCGGATTCCGGTTTTGATCCGGACTATTTTCTTGAGATAGCATCGGATGTTTTCTTTCAGGTTCAGGCTGGCTGGATGCGCAGGGATCTTTCCTCGTACAGCCATCTTCTTGGAGAAAAACTGGCCACTGAATATGAGCAGCATTTTGAAGAGATGCGTACAAAAGGACAGATCAACAAACTCGAATCCATCGCTATTCGAACAATAAAAATTGTTCAGGCAGGCAGTGACAATGGTGAGGATTTTATCACGGTTCTTTTTACCGCCAATCTTCTCGATTATACCGTGGATGAAAAGAGCGGTGATCTGATTGAAGGTAGCATGACAAGTCCTGTAAAATTTAAGGAAGAATGGACCTGGGCCAGACCTGTTGGTACACAGGATTGGAAGCTGGAAGGCATTAAGTAAAAAGGAGCAGTACGTGGATCTCAGTCAGTTTCGTCGGGAATATTTAAAAGGCGGTATGAAGAGAGTTGATCTTGATACCGATCCGGTTTTGCAGTTTTCATCATGGTTTGAACAGGCCAGAAAAACAGAGATCGCCGACCCGACGGCGATGATTCTGGCCACTGTTGGAAACAACGGACAACCCAGCCAGCGAACTGTGTTGTTGAAGTACTTTGATGAGAAAGGATTTGTTTTTTTTACAAATTTTGGTAGCAGAAAAGCGGCGGAAATAAAGGAAAATTCGAAGGTTAGTCTCCTTTTTGTCTGGCTTGAGCTTGAGAGGCAGGTGATGGTGAACGGTATCGCCGCAAAAATCACCACAGCTGAATCGGCAAAATATTTTATGTCCAGGCCTAAAGAGAGTCAGATGGCAGCCTGGGTCTTCAGTCAGAGCCATCCTGTTTCGTCCCGTCAGTTGCTGTTGCAGAAATTTCAGGAAATGAAGCATAAGATAGGAGAAGGTAAAGTTCCTTTGCCAAGTTTTTGGGGTGGCTTCCGTGTTGAACCTAAAGAGATTGAGTTCTGGCAGGGGAGAAAAAACCGTTTACATGACAGATTTCTCTACAATAAAGAGAGCGGTTCCGGGAATTGGAGTGTAGATAGACTCGCACCGTAAAAATAATTCACATGATTATGAGATCTTCTTCAAAAACAAAAACTGGTCGTTTCTTTTCCCGACGTTGGGTGAAAATACTTGCAGGTATTGCAGGCGTAATTGTTGTCCTTCTTTTGCTTTTGCCGCTTGGTGCAAAATACTTTCTTACAGACTGGCTTGAAAAAAATGGAGCCGACAGTGCGTCGATTGACAGCCTCCGGTTCAATCCCTTTAAGGGGAGTGTAACCCTGCAGGGGCTGGATGTGCAGGTTGCCGGTAAAAGTCTGTTGAACCACTCAAGACTGGAAGTGGATATTGGGCTTGGGTCTCTTTTTCATCATGATATTCGGCTGGAAAAAGTGATATATCAGGATTTGAATATTGATCTTGAACAATATGAAGACGGCAATTGGCGATTTGCCTCTTACACTGTTACCGGCTCTGCTTCTGAAAAAACAGTGGATTCACCTGAAGATGTCGTTTCCGCCTGGGCCTTTCTGGCCGACCAGGTTGTTTTTCGTAACTGCACAATCCAGCTGAAAACAACAGATCTTGAAGCCACTTTACTCATTGAAGAGGCGGAACTGGACGATTTCACCACCAGGGCTGGAGAATCTGCGGCTACCTTTACCTTTAAAGGTGAATTTAATGGTGGATCTATCGAACTTGATCTCGATCACCTGCAGATTACGCCCGATCTGCGTATTGATGGCGAGGTTGCCCTTTCGCAGATTGATCTTTCTATTCTTGCTCCTCTACTAAAAGATGTTCTGCAACCCTTTTCCGGTGTCGCCGGGCTTGCGGGCAAGGTCTCTTTTAGCCAATCTGCAACAGAAGGGATGGTTGTTGATTATGACGGTTCCATTGGCCTGATTGAACCGAATCTTGGCAATAGTGTGTTTTCTACCAGGGCCGGGCAACTTAACTGGAAGGGGAAGGTGCATTATTCTGCTTTATCCGGCGCTCCCATGGTGGTTGAAACGGATGGAGTCTTGTCGGCAGAAAAATACACTTTACAGTTACCGGAACAGGATTTTCTTTTGGATGAGTCTGGTATCACCTTTGACGGTCAGACAACGGTTGAAATAGCGGACACCATATCAGTTGTCAGTGATAGTTTACTCGATATTACAGGTACTGCTCTTGCGCTACCGGATATGAAGTTCACGGAAGAACGTCTGGTATGGAAAGGAAAGGTGCAGTACTCGTCCGGTGATGAAGATACCGGACTCTTTGTAGATTCAACAGGATCGCTCGAACTTGGCAGCTATCTTTTCGACAGTCGGGCTGTGGCTGCACCTCTGATAAGCCGGGGCCAAAATCTCAACTGGCAGGGGAGACTTGCTTACGGCTGGGAAAAAGGTGCATCCGAAACGGCTGTGGTTCTTGATGGAACCCTTCTTGGCTCAGAATTACAGACTATTCTGGAACAACAGGGACTGCAGGTTGAGGAAGGGAAATTTGAGCTAATAACAAAAAGCAGGATTGGTCTGGCAGCGGAACCTGAATTCTCCGGTGAGAGCTCTTTTTCTCTAGCCATGTTTCATCTTTTTGACGCTAAAGCGGAAGCATCTCTTCTCACTCTCGACAGTTTTGCAATAAACGGGTTGCAGGCACCGGGTGGGAAAAAGATTATGATAGAAGGTCTGCAAGCGGATGGACTGGCAGCGTCTGTTGTGGGAGATTTACCTTTACGTGTTACTGTTCCGCAGATAGAACTAAAAAATATTGTCACTGACGATTTGGCTTCTTTTACAGCCGGTGGTCTTTTTGTCAAAAATCCTCTGGTGACAGCCGTAAAAAATAATGCTGAAGTTGCATCATTAAAGAGTTTGAACGTTGAGGATATTTCGTTGAACAGCTCTTATGCTGTTGGTGCACAACAGATACAGCTTGAGAGTTTGCGTTTTCTTAAAGCGGACAATGGTTCAGATGGAAAAGCTGTCTGTACACTTGGTAATGCAACTCTTTTGGATCTCAGTTGGTCCAAAGAGGGAGGATTGCAGGGTGATACACTCGATTTGAACGACGTTGTTTTCAGTATTATACGAGATAAAAACGGTGAAATTAATATAAGTAAACAGCTTCAGGCGATGCAGTTACAATCTGCGCAGATAGAGCCATTGCCTCAGCCTGTTGTTACAGAAAAAGAGCAGTCTGAAAAAAGTCCCTTTAAAATAAATGCAATAAAAATGACAGGGGAAAGCGGTCTCTTTTTTAAGGATTATACCCTGGCGGTGCCTTTTATTACGGATCTGTCGATTTCCAAACTGGAAGTTGGGGTGATAGATTCATCCAAACCGGATCTCAAGACAACTCTTCTTCTTGTGGGTGACTTTGAAAAGCGGGCTCCGCTGGAAGTGAGTGGCGATGTTTCTCCGTTTTTGGAAAAACCGGCGCTGAAGATGAAAATAAAATTAAAAAATTATCCCCTGTCAAAACTGTCGGCCTACACTGTTCAATCGGTGGGGGTGGCACTGGCCCAGGGGCAGCTTAAATTTAAGAGTACATTCACCCTTGAAGGTGATGTACTCGACATGAAGAACACCATTGTCCTCAAGAAGCTGAAAACAGAGACGATCTCGAAGGAGTTGGCTGAAGAGTTGAACAATCAGCTACCGATTCCTCTTGATACGGCCCTGTCAATGTTGCGGGACAACAAGGGAAATATCGAGTTGGATATTCCTTTGAGCGGGCCTGTTTCTGATCTTGATGTGGGGATTTCAGATATTCTTATCACCGCTCTTGGCAAGGCAATTATTCCCGCTGCATCTTCTTATCTGGTCTATACCCTGGGGCCTTATGGAGCCCTTGCCTATGTTGGTATGAAAGTTGGGGAAAAAATGCTGCAGGTTACTCTGCCACCTGTCGTTTTTGTGTCACAGGAGAGTTCTCTTTCCGACGAGCATAAAAAATACCTGGAAAGGGTGGGAAAGATACTGCAGGATAGACCGGAAACAGATATGCAAATCTGTCCCTTTGTGACTTCCTGGGAGTTTTGGCCACAAGATAAGGTTGAAAAGGTGAAAGCCGATACTATTGAAGTCGATGAAAAGGAGAGGGCGCAGTTAGTTCAACTTGGTCAGGACAGGGCTACTGTTGTGAAGACGCATCTTGTGGATGATTATTCTATTGATGCAAGCCGCCTCCTTATATGTAATACGGTGATTGAGACTGATAAGAAGGCGGTTTCTGAGGTGAAGCTGCAGATGTAGCTGTTTCTTTAAAATGGCAGGGCGGCGACTCTTTTTCTTGCCGTCTCCAGATCAAAATCAGTTGGATCAAAATCTGTATTGCCAGTCAGTTCGCGTAGCCTGTTTGCATCTTTACTGTCTGGTGTTTCCATGGCAGTCTGCAGATCATGGTACTGGTGTATATCTCCTGCCGCCTCCGGGGGACAACACATGCCTCCTGCAAGAAGAATTGAGTGTTTCAGTTCCGGTTGGGGCTGCACAATTTCTTCCAAATGGACTTCATGCTCCCAGCCATCGCCTGCATCGTAGAGATAAGAGAACATAAACTGCATTCCATCCGCAACGCTGTGGACTGTGTATTTGTTTTCATCAAACCGTTTGCTGACCCGTATGGTGCCACCACCACCCATGGCCGGTTCGTAACTGATTTTCCCAATTATGAATTGATGCATTTCGGTGTTCGACCATCCCATACTTTGTTGAATGACTTCATTGAGCTGGGAGAGAGTAAGTTTGCCGGGAACCTGGATGCGGCGCCAGATGAGGGGGTCTGAAAAGGTAATACCAATATGCAGGATGTAGCTGGGAAGAGGTTCATCCTTTTTTGGTGTGACTGGTTTTTTATTTTCCGGAAAAACACCTTTTATCAGTTCCGCCATTGTTTACTCCTTTGCAGTTTTTTGTGTTCGGAATTATGTGATATCACATCAAGCTCCTGGAAGAGAATGTAATGCAGATTCGTTTGATCACCAGCAATATGAGCATAATTATTCACTTTCAGAAATTTTCCCCAGGGTTTCTACCAAAAGTTGGCTGAATTTTGCAGATATCTGCTGCGTGTCGTTTGCCGATTCATTTTGTATGACCTTAAAAAAGTCGTGGCATATTTTGATGTTGGCAGCAGACCATGCACTGGTAAAACTGGAGTGAGGGGTTTCTGTTGTCGGTGCCTGGTTGTCCTTGTTGTAATCTCTTCTGCCATGAGCCCAGTTGATTGTTTGCTGATAGTAGAGGAGTGATCGGTTCAGCAGGACAAAAAGCAGATTAATGGATTTAGCAGGACCTATCTGGATCTGTTCACCACCCAGTGGAATACCCATGATTTCAGCCTTACCCGACAGGCTTTCTCCTCCAAATAATGCACTTACCACTCCGGCAACAGTACCTACGGCCGTAAAGATGCCAAATCCATGACCAAGAGCCGCAACATCGAGACCGACTCCAATTGCCGCACCTCCAAGGCCACCGGCGATGATAACCTGTTTTCTGGTAAGACCTAAAAGCTGCCAGGTACGTTCGTCAAACAGATCCTGATGAAGGATTGAATGGTTTGGCAGCTCGTATTGAAAAATATTATGCTTAAAAAGTGTACGGATCTCTCTATGTGCCTCTTTTTCATATTGGTTGATTGTGTCACAATATTTTTGGAAAAGTTTTTTTCGATATTGTGCTTCATCCTTTTCGGAATCTACATTTTTATTGACCTGAAGAGAAAGGCACTTCTGCAATAGTCTGCAAATGATATCCACTGTTGTGATGTTTCTAGCGGCCCAGTCTTTTTTAAATGCTGTTATTACTTCCCAAAGAGGCTGCTGCCAGTCTTGATCAATTGTCCTTAGAGCTTCAAGTAGAAGTATTCTTTCGGCATAGGTTGCCCGGTGGGCGTTGAAGACCCGGTTGGCATTGAAGTTTTGTCTGAATTCGTTCTTCCAGTCTGCGAGATAGATATTGTTTTCTTCCTTGCAGTTGATTATGGCCATTCGTGGTCTTCCTGTCAGGCGCAGGATTTCCATTTCGGCTCTATCCACATTACGTACCGGCCGTGAGCCGTCCACCACATAGATAATTCCTGCATCTTTTTCCAGGGGGCCGAGGAGTTCGTAGTCATCATGCAGTTCGGGGATACCCTTAGCAAACTGCCTGAATGTACGAAGAGGGTCTGTACCGGCTGTGGCGTGTTTTTTCATCTCACTTAACACTCTGCCGGGATTTTGAAAGCCTGGGGTGTCGGTGAACCGCAAAATTTCACGTCCATCAATGCGTACTGGAAATGTACGGCATTCCGTAGTTTCTCCCGGCGTAGCGCTTATTCGTACAGAATCATCTTCGGCAAGGGTTGAGAGAACGGATGATTTCCCCTCGTTCGGGTGACCGATTATTGCAATTTCAGGTATCATGGCTTTTGTATTTGGGGAACCAGTGGGAAAACACTCAGATAGGGGTCGCTGAGTGAAGATATTTTTTGTGTCCAGACGGTGAGGTCTCGTTGGTGAAGCGGAGTGAATAGAGTTTTTTCGGGTTTACCGATAAGGCCGAGATTGATAATAGTGTTGGGTGGTAATAGAGTGCGGAAATTCTCAAGAAGAGAGAGGAAGTCTCTTAGTGGCGGCATCCAGCCTTCCATCAGGATAAAGAGGTTCTCGTTTTTCTGCCAGTCGTGTTTTTCTAATATCTGCAGGAGTTCCTGGTCTGTGTCGTAGTCCCTCATAAACCTGTGGATATCTCCTCCATAAAAGCCTCTCTTGTGTAGAATTGATCCAAGCTCTGCCGGGGCGAATTGATCAAATATATCATCTGGAATCAGTATTGTCTGTGGGGCCTGATGCAGCGGGGCTGTATCTGGTTCAAGTTGTTGTTTCTGTTCGTTGATGGTGTGTCTCGTGTTATGTTCTTTTGGAGCTTGAGTTGTGACAACAGGGGCCTGCATTCTTCTTACCAGCGACAGGCAGGCGGGGGTGTCAAAGCGTATATTTTTGAAGGCCCGTCTTTCAAGTATGCTGCCAAGCAGGTAAAGGCTGGTACGAATGAGGAGCCCGTAGGTAAAAAGGCATAAAACCAGAAAAGGCCACCAGGCAATCAGATTTGCAGTGGTGAGATGGTAAATACCTTCTTTGAGAATGATTCTGCTGCCTTCAATCTCTGCAAGGGACGGATAGCCCCCCGATGTCCCGGGAATAAGCCAGGACCATGGAAGGGCTATATACTGCACAAAATGAGAGAGAGTTTCGCCGCTGAATTGTACTGTTGATTGCCAGCCGAAAGCAAGGTCATTGGTAACTATTTTGAGTAGGGTTACAGTCAGTAATCCGATATTGAAACCTATGCCGAAGAGTTGAGCCAAACCAAAAAACGGCCAATAAAACAGGGAGCCGTATATCTTGTTTCGGGTTTTTAGAATACCAAATGCTGAGTGAATACTGGTTCTTTTTTGAGCCGGGACGTTTTGTAACCACTTTTTATGTACGATCTCTGTTAATCGCTGGATAAGTTTGCGAAAAAGTGACAAATAAAAAGGCTGGAACTGTTTTTTGGGCAAGGTGAGACGAATAATCGTTACGCAGGCAAGCAAAGCCAATAGTCCGATTTGCGGCAAAATAAAAAGCAGCAGAAAATGAAAGACATTGACAGGTGTTGTTCCAGTGTAGGTAAAAAAAGCAAGGCCTGCAAATATGCCAAGTACAAATCCTTTGAATGTTAACAGTTTTCTGGCAAGGCGCAGGGTGTCCTGGAAAATACATCCAGGACTTCGTTGATTGGCCTCTGAAAACTCAAACCTGTTGCGTGCATCCAGCCATAATCGGATTAATGTATTGGGGGCAGGGGAGCCGCCATCTGTTGTTTGATTTTGTACCTGTTTGAGGTAGAGGGAACGATCCCTGGTGTGGAGTTCTTCTGGTGCTGCGGTGCTATCCTGGTGAAGAAAATATTCCAGGTCTATGATATGTTGATATTTCCAGTTATTTTTCATGCGCCTATTATACCAGAATGACCAGAGGGGGCAATATCCTGCTCACAGGCCCCCCATCTTCGCACGGTCGCATTTGCCTGTATAGAGGGGCTATAACGGGCAAATGTGCCTGCACGAATATGGAGCACCTGTGAGCAGTTACAGTTTAGAGGTA
>CAMZKN010000086.1 GCA_947311315.1 uncultured Desulfobulbaceae bacterium
ACAACAAAACACAAAAACAACTCACTTCAATAAAAGCTATGTATGGCCTTCCACTGGTTAAAGATTTTCGTAAGATGCTATGCGACGGTTAGAATGGACTTTACCAACACTTTTGGAGAAGTTACCTTTGTGGGTAGTTACATAAAAAAATAAAAACAAAACAGGAATGATTAAAACCATTAAAGTTATATACAGTACGATTCTACTCTTCATACTGATAGTAGGGTTAGGCGGATGTGCCGGAACACTGTCCGGTTTTTCTGATGACGGTGGGTCTTCTGTTCTGCTCCCTGCGGCCACTCAGCTGCAGGCGATTAAGAACGAAAATGAAGAACAGTACCTCGATGCGCTTACCTACTGGAAACATGCGGACGAGCTGGTTGCGGGAAAAATAACGGATATTTCAGCAAAACTGGCTCTTGTTGCCAATGAACATGTTCAAAGAGGAAAAGATCTTTTCGAGCAACAGAGAGAAGACAAGGCTCTACGCGCATTTCTTGAGGCCCTTAAATTTGACCCATCCAACAAGGTCGCCCTCGATTATCTGTTAAAACGGTACAAAGCAACCCGGTTTTTTCCTTATACAGTACAGGAAAATGATACTTTTGACTCCATTGCTGAAACTCTTTACGGTTCCTCCGTCTACGGATTTCTTGTAGCCCATTTTTCAAGTGTAAAAAATGAAGAAGATCTTGTTGCAGGTTCCATGATTAATTGTGCACTGCTGGATTCCTTTTACTCACCGGCGTTACATGATTATGAAAAAGAGATCCTCGTTGCCAGAAAACTCTATAAAGCAGAAGAATACGAAAAAGTATTGCCGATTGCTGAACAAATTCGGGATAAATACCCGGATGATAGCGAGGCGTCATTTATCGTCAATAAATCTCTTTTGAACCTTGCAAAAAATCTTCAGGATGATGGGCATTTTAATGCAGCTATTGCCACGCTTTCCCGGGTTGATCGCCGTTTTAAAAATGTTACAAAACAGGTGGAGGCCATTCGAAGAGAGCAAAACAAAAAATATGCCGAATATCAGCTTCTTTCAGATGATGCGCTTATTGAAAAAGGTAACATGCTCTATGTAAGTGGTCACTATCTTGATGCAGTTGAAGTGTATTCCAGGATTGATCATCAGTCTCTAGAGCGGGATAAGGCGATAGCCGCAGTAAAAGAAAAGCTGGATATTGAGGCGGAAAATCACTTTAAAGAAGGCATTAAGTATTTTGTGGAAGAAAAATTAACGACTGCCATAAACGAATGGAAAAGAACTCTGGTCTATAATCCTCACCATGTAAATGCCATGCGATCCATTGAAAAATCCCGGCAGTTGCTTGAAAAACTAAAAGAGATCAGGTAGTGTCGCCGGGTCTGAAAAATATAAAAAGAATCTGCCTGCTCGACAATCCGAAATCCGGTACTGCTACCCATGCAAATCGGGTCAAAGTTCTGTTTCATTTGATCGAGGATTGTGAGTTTTGTGTAACGTGGGAGGAGTTGACTTCCCTTGAGCAGACGCTAACGGTCATGGACGCGCATATTGAGTCGGGCTGCGATCTTTTTGTTGTTTCCGGTGGAGATGGAACCGTCCGCAGTGTTGCCCATCATTTAACAGGTCGTCGCATACCGCTGCTGATTTTTCCCGCCGGCAACGAAAATCTACTGGCAACGGAGCTTGGGTTGCAGGCAAGGCCATCTGAAGCACTGAAGGTAATTCAACAGGCTAGATACAAAGATATTGATGTTGCACACATCAACGGTCTGACATGTATTGCGGTGGCAGGGGTTGGGATTGATGCCGCAATTGTTCATCTCGTACATCGCAGGCGAAAAGGACACATCAATAAACTCAATTATGTATGGGCGGCGATACAGACCTTGTTCACCTATCGTCACACAAAAATAGATATACGCATCGACGACCGGAAGATAGATTGCGAAAAAGCCTTTGCTCTTGTCGGTAATATTCCCCGGTACGGCGGAGGATTCAACGTTTTTAAGGATGCTGCCTATGATGACGGATTTTTAGATATCACAGTTTTTCGCTGCAGTAATTTTTTGCAACTTACCTCTCTATTTATTTTCCTTGTTTGCGGGAAGCTGGAAAAATCATCACGGGTTGAGTTCTATAAAGGGAAAAATATTGTGATGAGTTCCCCGGGCAGCACGTTACGCTCACAGGTTGATGGAGACCCCGGGCCATCGTTACCACTCAATATTCAGGTTGTTCCTGCGGGGCTGCGGTTACTTGTCCCTTAATGTTTCTTTGCTTGTAGTTTTCCTGGTCTCTTGTGGCATAATAACAGCGTCGTTCTTTTGGCTGAGTTGTGAAACTACAGCGACCGCGTTATCTAACTTCGCTTTTTCTTTTGCCTTTTTGCGGAAGGATTTATCTAACTCCATTTCGGCGTTGTTGAGTTCTTCTTTCAGGTCTTTTTCCGCCGACTTCTCAAGAGATGCCACCTGATCTTCATAACGTTCTTTTAAAACAGCATGTTTTTCCACCAGCTTTTCCCATTGTTTTTCCACCCTGAGCAATCGTTTTTCTCTATCGTGCAGAGTATCCATTGCCTGGGCAAGTTGGCCTGCTGCACCTTCTTCAGGCTCAGCATCAAGGTCGATATCTGATCGTGCCATAACAAGTGCTACAGGGGGCAGACGTGTCAAAACCCGTTCGAGGCTGAAACCATTTGCATCGGTGAGCATTGAGTGTTTGATGCGAAAAGGTAAAAATACGAGATCAGAGCCCGCAGATTCCTGGGTGATCGTATCGGGTGACATATCCGGGACGATAACAGGCTCGGCCGCAATTCTCGCATCATCAAGTTGCTGTTCGACGTGCTCAAGACTCTCTTGCAGGGTAGCTGTTTCGCCAACGGTAAGTACCCTGATGGTGCTCTTTTCCCACAGGTTATCCCGTGTGACCAGATGGGCAAAGAGTAACATCAGTCTGCTGCTGGCATCATCGTTCCACCAGACATCAATGGTGCGATCTTTTTTATCGGGATCGAAAAGAGTTTCCACGCGCAATCGATCACCATGGAAAACGACGATATTGTACCCGGAGTGAAATGCCAGTCGCAGATTGTGACCAAATTTCATGGATGTCAGGCCGGGAAATGATGACAGGGTTTCCCCATACCAGTTACAGAGGAAGGTGTTGCCTTTTAGCGGTCCAACGCCATAGCTTTGCAGCAGGGTTTCCAGGGTTTCGGTGATATCTCGCCCTGAGACGACAAGGGGAAAAATCTTCAACCCTTCATCCTGGATAGAAGATGTAAGTTCCGCCAGGTCATTTTCTTTGACTTTTGTTACTTGTGGTTCTCGGCCTTCAATTATTTTAACGCAACTGATAAGCCCTGTAGAACCTCCAATCCAATTGGCAAAGTGTAAAAGAAGTGGTCTGCGTTCTGCATCTTTTGTAAAGGCAAGAATGTGGGGTCGCCAGTCACGGGCGTGCTCAGGTTCAGCAGAGGTTACGAACAGTTGTTTCCGTATGGTTTGCATTGCATGGGAACGGCTGCTGTCGGCCCAGCGGGCCGGATCCTTTTTTTGACGGATGTAGAAATAGATGGCGGCGAGGATGGCCAGGGCTATAAGCCCATATTCAAGATCCAGGGCAATGATGACGCCAAAACAGACGAGACAGCCAAGTAAACTTAAGTATTTGTTAAACCACCTGAAACGAGGGCGAAACGAAGGGCTTTCAGAGTGGGCTTCATACCATGTTGCATAGTTGAGCAGTCCGTAGGAGATAAGAAAAAACATCGAGACGATTCGTGCCACGAGGTTCAACTGGCCAAGCAGTATTACAACGAAGGCAATGAGACCTGTGAGAAGGATGGCCCGGCGCGGATTATTGGTGGGGCCCGCCCCTTTGGCAAACGGTGTGAGCAGAGGGAAAATACGATCAGCTGCCAGGGATTGAAAGATGCGCGGGCCGCCAAGAAAAGATGCCATGGCTGAAGAGAGAGTGGCTGCAATGACACCTGCATCTATTAAAAAGCCGTAACGGGATATATGGTTAATCGCCTGAAAATTTGTGGTAAGGGTCGTGTTGGGGAGAACACCAGCAAAGGTAATGACAATAGCAACATAGACCACAATGGAAAGGCCAACCGCCAAAAATGTTCCAAGAGGCAAGCTTTTGCCGGGATCCTCGAGGTCACCGGACATGCTGACACCCTGGGTGAATCCGGTTACAGCCGGAAAGAAAATACCAAAGACGATCCAAAAAGGTATTGGTTCACCCGTTGGTGACCAGTTGGCAAGAAACTGTGAACTTTCCCACTGGGGAATGCCTCCAAGAAAAAAAGATCCCAGTGCAGCGATCAAAAGAGCCATAACAACATATTGAAAACGGGTTGCTATATCTGCACCCATCCAGGCTAGAAGAAAAATTGCCGCCACCGCAAGAATGGCGATGAGCTTTGCCGAAAGAAATGGATCGGGGCCAAGAAGAGCACTGACTGCCTCAGAAAAGCCGATACAGTAAAACGCAACTGAAACAGACTGGGCGAGGTAGAGGACAATACCGATGGCTCCACCAAACTCGACCCCCAGCGTTCTGGAAATCAGGTAATAATCTCCACCACCTTTGACCTTCAGGTTGGTGGCAATTGCCGCGAGCGACTGGCTGGTAAGAATGGTTATGAGATTGGCAACAGCGATAATTGCAAGCGCCCTGCCCACACCACCGCTCCCGGTCACATACCCGAGACGCAAAAAGAGAATAAGACCAAGGATGGTCAGGATGGAAGGGGTAAAGACTCCGGCAAAGGTTCCCAGACCTTTTGCCGGCTGCTGATCTGCTCTTTTTGCTTGTACACTGGATTTGTGTTGTGTTGGCATAGCTTTCCTTATTCTGTGGTCATCTGATCGAGCATATCAAGAGGGCTGATTGCAGGATTCCGCAAATTTTTAACCACATGGGTGTAAATCATTGTTGTTTCCACACTTACATGACCTAAATAGTCCTGAATTTGTCTGAGATCCACACCATTGAGCAGGAGATGGGTGGCAAAACTATGGCGAAGTGTATGTACAGATGCGGGTTTGACAATATCTGCTGCCCTGACCGCTTTTTTCATTGCGTTTTGAATCGCACCATCGCTTATATGATGTCGCCTTGTTTTTTTACTCCTTGGATCAACGGAGAGTTTTGCACTTGGAAAAACATACTGCCACCCCCATTCTTTGCAGGCAGACGGGTATTTCTTATTCAAAGCTCCAGGCAAATACACTTCACCAAATCCGTCGGACAGATCTTTTTGGTGAAGTTGTTTTACTCTTTGCAGATGTTCCCGTAGGGCAGATTTTATCTGTTCTGCAAGTAGAGTGGATCTATCCTTGTCGCCTTTACCTGATCGAATAAAGATAAGACTCTGGTCAAAATCCAGATCTTTTACCCGCAGGCGCGCACATTCACTAAGACGCATACCGGAGCTGTAAATAAGACGGAGAATAAGACCATTTGTGCCGGAAACAGATGAAAGTACCAACTTTACCTCAATGGGAGTCAGCACAACCGGTAACTTTTTAGCGGTTTTAGCCCTGAGATTTTTCTCCATATCTTTGAGATCAATTTGCAAGACATGCCTGCACAAAAAGAGTAAGCTGCTGAAGGCTTGGTTTTGCGTGGATTTTGCAGCCTTCCCATGGGTTGCAAGCCTGGCAAGAAAATCTTTTATCAATTCAGGAGTGATGCATATATTGCCTTCGTCATTTTTTCCCTTACATTCGTACGAATATTGCAGAAAACGACGACACCAGTTCAAATATGATTTTTCTGTTTTATAGGCATAATGTTTTATCCGCAGCCATTCTGTTAAATCAGCAAGAACCCGTTGCCCATCGAACCAATCGCTTTTACCTTTTTCGCCTTGATTCTTTCCCTGCTCAAGAGATTTTTTCTGTGCATTCAAAAAGTTATTAAAATAGAGTTGCACTGCCTGACTGGCCTGGTCAACCTGCCATGGTGCAATTTGGGGCTCACGCTTCAAACTATCAAGAAACTGAGGTAATTTGCTTTCCCACCCTGTCCCTTTAAAATTAATCTCCTGTTGGAAATAGCGACGAAGCCAAAAAACATAAAAAGTCTCCCTGCCCGCGACAACCAGTTGGCGTTTGATAAGGAAGTCACAAAAATCACTAATATTTCTTTCAAAAATACTCATATTTATTGTGATAATAATTTATTGCGTATATTCAGTACGTTGATGGATGTTTGTTTGGATGTATCTATTTATTAGATAACACTTTTATCTTCTTATACTTAGTGCGGATAACACAATAAGTGCAATATAAATAAAATCAGTTGAGCATAATTTAAACCAATAATTCTTGATTTACAATATTTTATATTGCAAATTCAGTGAATAAGGAATAAATAGGGTATTGTGTTGTTAATTTTTTCTTGTTAGGGCGGAAAAATTGAATCGATTCGAGATTGAGAAATAACTTTTTCTTAAACATTGCGTAGATAAAAAAGATGCCGTCCCGCTGCGCGCGACGGCATCGGCCCGAGCTGAGCGGTAACCGCTCCAACGCCATGATGGCTGATTCTTTTAAATTGAACAATGCTGACAAAATAGAAGCCCGTGCATATTAGATGCCTGCTTGCTGATTCGCGCGACGCCATCAAGTCGCTGGAGCGAAATTATCCGCAATGGCAAGAGACAAAAAGCGTCTCTCACCATCACGGATAATCCGCTCAGCTCGAGC
>CAMZKN010000087.1 GCA_947311315.1 uncultured Desulfobulbaceae bacterium
AACCGCAGGAATACATTAAGTATTTTGAGGATTAAAATTTGAGCCCAACGAAGAAATTGGGGAAATTGGTGGTTTTCGGTCGGGCACTATTTAATAATTCTCAGGTAGCGGAGAGTAAGAATCTACACCAGCTCAGCCATAACATAGTTTGATAGCGGCCGTCCTTTATCGGTTATCCGTAAAGTGGTGGCCGACAACTCTATTAATCCGTATTTTTCAAGATCAATCAGTGTGTGGCCATAATACCTTTCCACATCAATGCCATATCTCTCAAACAACCTTCTGCGTGAGACCCCTTCCACCAGGCGTAATCCCATAATAACAGTTTCCCTAAACGAAGCTTCCGAGCTAAGACGTTCTTTTTCAACGATAACTGAACGATTACTGGCTATGCAATCAATATATTGGTCTGGGTTTTGCGACCGCTTCTCCCTAGTACCATCCATATAACTCACCGCCGCTGCGCCCGCTGCAAGGTATTCATTATTGAACCAATAGTTCAGGTTATGCTTGCACTGATATCCAGAGACAGCATAATTGGAAATTTCATACCTCTTCAAACCCTCACCTTCGCACAATGCAAATGTCACCTCATCCATCTGCAAGACATCTTCTTCTGTAGGCAGAAGTAATTGATTATTTTCCTGACGTTTAAAAAAAACAGTGTCATGCTCTACAGTAAGCTGATAAAGAGAAAGGTGTTTTACGCCACTGTTAAGTGCTTTTTGTAGGGAGTATTTCCATGAATCTACTGATTGACAAGGGAGGCCATACATCAAGTCTACGCTGATATTATTAAACCCGGCCTGCATCGCCAAATCCAATACAGAAAAAGCCTCGTTCCCATCATGCAACCTACCAAGAGCCTTCAATTCTTTATTATTAAAAGACTGCACACCAAAGGAAATTCTATTTACCCCGGCTGCTCTTAAAGCATCAAGATATTCAAGGTTCACCGTTCCCGGATTTGCCTCTATTGAAATCTCCGTCTCATTATCCTCATTAAAGACTTCCCTGCAATACCGCACAAGCCCAGTTAACTGTTCAACCGGCAAAACAGTAGGCGTCCCACCACCAAAAAACAATGTTGTTAGTTTAAAATTTGGATAATTATGCGCAAGTTCATTCAACTCTTTTCTAAGAGATGCAACATAAGGCTCATAAAGATGAAAGGCTGAAGGTATTGAAGCAAAGGAGCAATAATAACATTTGCTTAAACAGAAAGGAATATGGATGTAAAGCGCGCCCATTACGCATCTAAAGGAGCCAAGGCGTTTTTGCAATCAGCTCTTATGGTCTCCATAAGGCCATTATCGGCAAAACTAAAAGAACTATCACCAATGACAAGATGATCCAGCAGTTGTATCTGCATATAGTTGCAGATCAAATAGAGTTTACGTGTGAGGGTAATATCCTGTCGAGATGGTTGCAGTGCTCCTGACGGATGGTTATGGGCTAGAATCAACGCCGCAGCATGGTACTCAAGGGCCTTTTTAACAATTTCCCTCGGGTAGACTGTATTGACATTCAGAGTTCCCTCAGCCACCACTTCTGAATCAATAATAGCATGGCTTGAATCGAGAAAAATAATTGTCATTATTTCTTTTTTCAGGCCTCGCATTGAGTGTATAAGATAGTCTGCCACCTCTTTAGAGGAATGCAGATACTCCTTTCCATTCAGCCGTTCTTTAAGGTAATACGCTGCTACTCCCTGAATAAAGCTCAAGGCAAAGCTGTTTTTCGGCCCCACTCCTTTGATTTTACTCAATGATGATATCGGCGCCTCAAGAACTTTTGTAAACGTTCCAAACTTTTTAAGAAGTTGTCTGGCTGGCTCTTTGCAATCTGTTCTCGGAGTACCAAAAGAAAGCAAAAGTTCCAGAACTTCTATTTCTGAAAACCCGGCCAACCCTCTTTCAAGAAAACGATCACGTAGGCGCGCTCTATGACCGTGACCTTTTTTCTGCCAGCCTGTCTTGTCCACCTTATCTGCCACTACTCTTGGGAGAGTTCTTTTAAAAAGAGTTCATTTGCAAGTTTTGGGTTTGCCTTACCTTTTGTCTTTTGCATCAACTGACCAACAAAAAATCCCATAAGCTTAGTCTTGCCGTTGCGAAAATCTTCAGCCTGACTACTATTTGCTGAAATAATCTCCTTTACAAGCATGAGCAGCTCCCCTTCATCGGAAACCTGCAGCAGGTTTTGGTCTTTGACTATAAATTCCGGAGTCTCACCACTCGCCATCATCTCTTGAAAAACAGTTTTCGCAATTTTACCGCTAATGGTATTTTCCTGCACCATGAGAAGAAGTGCTGCAAGCTGGTCAGGAGCAACCTTGCACGATGTTATACTTTCTCCTTTAAGTTCACGTAATAGCTCCGTCATCATCCAGTTGGATATCTTTTTAGGCTTTCCCCCGCTCTGTACAGTCGCTTCAAAATAGTCTGCTATCTCTCTTTCAGACGTTAATAGAGTAGCGTCATATTCAGGTAAATCAAATTCAGCAATAAAGCGTGATTTACGCTCATCAGGTAACTCTGGAAGGGTTAGACGCACTTCCTCAATCCATTCTTCGCTGATCTCTACCGGAACAAGATCGGGGCAGGGAAAATATCGGTAATCATGGGCATCTTCTTTGCCACGCATCGGTTCACTACAATTTCTGTCCGGATCCCAGAGCAATGTCTCCTGAACCACCTCTCCACCATCAAGGAGAATATCTCTTTGTCTCCGAACTTCATACTCAAGAGCATTTTGAACATTCTTGAACGAATTCATGTTTTTAAGCTCGGTTCTGGTACCAAATTCTTTTTGACCTATTGGCCGTAAAGATATATTTGCATCACACCTGAAGCTCCCCTCCTGCATATTGCCATCACATATATCAAGATATCGCAACAAAGAATGTATCTTTTTCAGATACGCTGATGCCTCCTTTGGTGAACGAATATCCGGTTCTGATACAATTTCCAAAAGTGGTGTGCCAGTACGGTTAAGATCAACATGGGAGACAGGTTCGAGTGCGTCGTGAATCAACTTCCCCGCGTCTTCCTCCATATGCATTCGAGTTACACCTATGGTACGTCGCACACCGTCGACATCAATTTCAACAGATCCTGAACCAACAATTGGTAAATCAAATTGCGAAGTCTGGTACCCCTTTGGTAAATCTGGATAAAAATAATTTTTGCGGGCAAACTGATTATACCTGTTTATTACAGAACCTGTGGCAAGCCCCATTTTTATGGCAAACTCTACAACTTTTTTATTTAAAACCGGCAGAACTCCCGGCATACCCAGACAAACGGGACAGGTGTTTGAATTTGGTGGAGCACCAAATGTAGTAGAACATCCACAAAATATCTTAGATTTCGTTTTTAGTTGAGCGTGTATTTCAAGCCCGATTACTGTTTCAAACTCCATAATTATTTTTCTTTTCCAGTGAGCCGAATAGACCCTTTGTGTTAATAGAGAAGAATTTCGAGAAAGTATATTCTATGCTGTGTTTTATGAACCTTCAAATTCCAGTAATTTAAAACGAGGTTGGTGACTTATGGACCCAATTGCGAATTTGCTCCAACTCTTCCTGCCAGGACGAGCTCACCCTTTTCTTCAAAAAGAGAAGGAAAAGAGCATTAACCATATTGATGAGCTCTTCGAAAAGGTACACCCTCTCAAGGATCATCCCCTCTGTCTCTTCAGGATTCCTGTTGGAATCACTTTCAGTAGCTTCTGTTTTAGGCAACCTCACATTCCTGTATTCCATCAAAGCAGCTGCAAGAGTAAAACTGTATTCATAATCATTATGACCTAATACAATTCGAGCCTGTTCCAGTTTTTTGCCCATCTGCAATCCGGTTCTTGCTTCCTGCAACTCTGTCTGTAAACCTGTGCAGACTATCTTCTCGGCAGATTCCCCTTCACCTGATTCCAAAAGCATATGTTTTTCAAAAACTACAGTAACATCACCTTTTTCAGGTAATGATACTGTACCACCACGTTCCTCACTTTTCCACCAGAGCCAGGTTAAAAACTCTTGGCCCAAAAAGCGCTTTTCAATTATAAGATCAACTAAATCCATTTTTTTCCCAGGCTGCTTTTTACTATTTTAATTAATTCGGCCATATTCAGCACCAAAGCAATAACAAAGGTAAACGGCAAGTAAGTATATTGGATGTATATACCTATTTGCCAGGCTAAATACTCCGCTCAATCTATTATTTTTTATACCCCTCAAAGGGGTACTGTAAAGAGTTACTGCTGCTACCGAGTAAGGTACTAAACAAATAATTCAGGTGAAAGTCTATCAAGAGTTAACAAATCATCATCTTTGAGCAGGTTTTCAGCAGTGGTATAAGGAATTTGCTGTCTTATTAGTATCCCAAAGCTTTCTTTAAAAAAATCTTCAAGAACAGTATGTATTTTTTTATTCGTTGTAAAAAAGAGTAAAGTAGAATCTGATAAACTCCAACATAATTCAAAAACGGAAGGAACTGGTATAGCTTTTCTCATCAATTCAACACGAACCCTCTCTTTAATTTCAACTTTCATCGACCTGCTTAACTTTGGCAACTCTTTTTCCAGCCGGATCCGTTCTTCTTCCTTTTGTGTCATTTTTTTTAAAATAGCCGGTGAAACTTTGCGCTCATCAATTCGTAAAGTTAATGTTACATAATCTCCAGCTACATAAGAGGCATATTTAAACTGTGAATCAAACATATTCAAAACGGAAACCCAGCCGATTGAGTATTCATCATAAGTATCATCTATATCATTGTAAGAAAATGAAACAACACGATCCGCTATATAATCCATTGGATTTTCAGGCAATTCTCCCTGAACCGAAAACCTTACAAAGCTAGCAGAACCTTTCAATAGTCCCATAATTAATGCACCTCTATATGTAAAAAAGTATCTTCGAACTGTTTTCAGGCGGTTTTTTTCGGTATAAAAAAACCGTATTTCCTCTTTTCATATATCACCCATTACACATAGCCTCAACATTTTTGTTTTATTGTTTCCTCTTTCAGTGCGAAAAGAAACGTATTCCACCCTTATGATTGACTTGATTAGATGAAATAGAAATGATAAATAAAAGATAAGAGGAAAAAAGGTGTTGACACAACTTAAACCAACTTGTATATAATCTTCCTCCACGGGTCGTTAACTCAGCTGGTAGAGTATCTGACTTTTAATCAGAGAGTCGCGCGTTCGAGCCGCGCACGACCCACCAGCAAATTTTTTGTCCCCATCGTCTAGTCAGGTCCAGGACATCGGCCTTTCACGCCGACAACACCGGTTCGAATCCGGTTGGGGACGCCATAAACCGAAAGAGGCACTTAACGTTTATCGTTAAGTGCCTCTTTCGGTTTATGGCTTTTTCAGATATTTACTCTTATTTTTTATGCAACACCTGAATCTTCATTATAAATTGTGTTAAACTGCTTTCCTCCAGGCTGCCTACCACGCACCACCGTAACTTCTCCAAAAGTGTTGGTAAAGTCCATTCTAACCGTCGCATAGCATCTTACGAAAATCTTTAACCAGTGAAAGGCCATACATAGCTTTTATTGAAGTGAGTTGTTTTTGTGTTTTGTTGTATTTGCCACGGCCGGAGGTATTTCCGAGAAATTGCCAATTCGCAGCACGATAACATGTCCCCTTGAATCGCTCTGTAT
>CAMZKN010000088.1 GCA_947311315.1 uncultured Desulfobulbaceae bacterium
AATGCGCAAGCTCAGCTTTGACGTACGAGCAGTTTTAGATCACTTAAAAATGACGAAAAATTCCTGTGCCAATTGAAAGAGTTGGCGGTTAGCATTAATTTACCCTGTACTTCCGATTACAATTTGCACTTAATAAGAATATTAATTATTATTGAATTTCGGGTTGTACAATCGGCTTTCCCGCCACATAGTAGCACAAGAGAAATTGATTTCCTGGTAGCTTGAACTCTATCCGGCAATAACACGAACAGCAAATCATCAATACAACCCAGAGGCAAACATGACAAAGCACGTTACACATATCGGTCTGGCCATTATCTATCTCACTCTTTCAGCATTCCTTTTTGAAGCCGTTGCCGCAGGCCCGCAACTGGTGGAAGTAGAAAAAGGAATCTGTCAAGATTCTCAAACCGGGCTTATGTGGCAGACAGGGAGAAGTAAATCATATAGAAGCACAAAAGATGCTGTCATGTTTATCGAGAACCTGAATCTCGGTGGCCACTCCGACTGGCGCCTCCCCACACTTGAAGAGCGTCTGGCCATAAAAGATACCTTTGATCTGAAACGTAACGGTTCCTGTACATTTAAACGCCTCAATGGAAGTTACTGGACTGCTGAAACAAAAATGAAGACACAACCTGGAAGACTTGAGCCTAACAATGAATGTGGGGGTGGGTATGATTTTATTCTCAAAAGTAAAGGATATGTCCGTGCCGTTCGCCCGTAAGCATGTCCTGTTGCTTATATTCCTGACAGGTTTTGCATTCATTACTTCCGGCTGTGGCGAAAATGAGCAAAAATTTCATCTCGGCGTACTGCAATGGACAGAAAAAGTACAACCATACCAACAGACATACAAAGGCATCATTGACAGTCTCAGCGACAGTGGCTTCAAAGCGGATCTCAATCTAAAAATCGATTACCTGAATGTGGAACAGGATCAGACAAAAGCCTTTAACGGTGCCAGAAATTTTGTGGAAGAAAAAGTCGACCTCATTGTAGCCCTCGGCACAGGCAGCAGTCTCGCCGCCTTGAAAGCGACCAACCTGGATAGAATTCCCATCGTTTTTTCCATAGTTGGCGCACCAAAAGCCACAGGTATTATCAAAAGCTATGATCATCCTGAAAGGAATATTACGGGCGTAAGCATGAGAATTCCGGTGCAGGAACAATTTCAACAGCTCAACGATATTCTTCCAAATATCAAAAAATGTGGTATTTTATATACAGCAGAAATAGTACAGGCAGTAGCAACGGCACAGGAAGCTATTGACATTGCCGCCAAATTTGGTTGGAAACCGGTACCGGTTGTTCTCTCCAGGCAGGAACTGCATTCCCTGCGCGATACAGTTCAAAATCTGGCAGAACAGGTAGATGCGATTTATATCCCTACAGATCCCGTGCTGAGTTCTCCGGATTACTTAAGTACCATCATCGAGGTTGCTGATAAAAATCAGGTTCCTGTCATCGGAGTTGCAAAAAATTTTGTAGAAAATGGTATACTTGCAGCAATACATTGTGACTACTATGAAATAGGAAGACAAACAGGAAACTCCATCATAAGGCTGCTGCGGGGAGTTAATGTACAAAATATTCCTTCACAAAAACCCATGATTACACGGCTCTCATTAAACTTACAAAAAGCACAACAACTCAATATCAAAATTCCAAGAGCTGTTATTCTAAAAGCTGATAACCTGATCAATTAGCACCCCACAGGTTAGCACCCTGAACGTCCAGACCATAAACTCCAACTCCGATGGAGTACTCAGTTCAGGAATAAAACACTAAGAAATGAAAAATAAACACACTCAATCAACGAGGTGTCGGTGATACATCTCCTTAAATTCCTTCCTAACAGCTTCAGCGCCCGTCTCATTATAATAACTTTTCTTTCAGGTTTTCTTCCTGTCATAATATTTACCGTTTTGATGAACGTATTTGCCAATCGTTTTGCGGTGGAAACAAGTCTAGCCGTCCAGCAGGGACAGCAGAATCAATGGCAACGCAGCAAGGTCATTCTCGACCAGATGGCTGAGGGATTTGTTCGCCAAAAAGCCATGGATGTTGCCCTCCTGGTGGAATTATACCTTGATGCCCACCCTGAAATGACAGTAAATGATTTACAAAAAGACGACAAATTCAGAGAAATTGCCCTCCAACCCATTGGCAAAACCGGGCACACCATAATTCAGGAGGCTGACACTGCGATCAATCGTTTCCATTTTACTCCTCAAATGGAAAACAGAGATTTCCATCAATTTTCAAAATCATTGCCTGAATTCTGGTCTATTCTCAAAAAAAGTCTCCATGGCAAATACGCCCGTGGATATTACCGCTGGAAAACTCCTGATGGTACGTTCCGTGACAAATTCATGTAACATCGTACCTGTTAACAGAAAGACCAAAGATAATATTCGTTTCAGTGTCGCAGCAACAACCTACATTGATGAATTTACTCGCCCCATCCGTGCAGCACAGGACGTTTCAAAAGGTACAACAGAACTCCTCACCCTGACCATAAACAGACTGACACAGTCCATTCGAGATAGTGGTTTTCTGCTTATGGGTATATCCATTACACTGATATTAAGCCTGGCCCTGTGGACAGGATTCTATTTCTCCAGAACAATCCGATATCTCAGAGAAGCTACAGAATCAGTTAACAAAGGAGATTTTGACGTTCGCCTCAGTCCAATCTCATCCGGAGATATTGGCAAACTGGTTAAAGATTTCAACAAAATGGTTCGGCACCTGGCTGTAACTACGGTTAAGAAAGAAGAACTGGAAAAAAAACAACAGGAGCTGAATGCTCTCAATAAAGATCTGCAAAGGGAAATTACCGATCGCAGACAAGCCGAAAACGATCTCAGGAACTACCAGGGACAACTGGAAGCGCTGGTTGCCGAGAGAACCTGCGAATTGACCCATTCAAACAACCAGCTTAAAACTGAAATTGAAGAGCGAAAGCAGGCGGAAAATGCTCTTCGATTAAATGAACAGAGAATGAAGGCAATTCTCAGAGCATCTCCAGTTGGCATAGGCCTGATGATAAACAGACAGTTTAGCTGGGCCAATGAAATGATGTCCCAGCTCACCGGTTACGATAAAGATGCGTTAATTGGCCTGGAAGTCAGCAAACTCTACGCCAATAAGGAAAAATATGACCAGATAGGCAAGGAACTATACGACAGGGTCTTTCAATCTAAAATTGGAGAAGTTACTACCCAATGGATTCGAAAAGACGACACTCTTTTTGACTGTAAAATCCGGGCATACATCCTCAAGAAAAACGATCCCAGGCAGGGTGTTATAATTGCAGTCACGGATATTTCAAAGGCTAAAAGGCTTGAAGAAAAACTCAGACAGGCTCAAAACATGGAGGCAATCGGTACCCTTGCCGGAGGCGTTGCCCACGATCTGAACAACATGCTTTCCAGTATAATTAGTTATCCCGAATTTCTTCTGCTTGATCTTCCCAAAGACAGTCCTTTACAAAAACCCTTACACACTATCTGTTCAACGACAATTATAATTACCGGTCAGCGACAACTATAATTACCGGTTCAACTTCTTAATTTAACAGAATTAATTTCTGTAAATATTTATTTTCTTCTTGCAAATCCCTAC
>CAMZKN010000089.1 GCA_947311315.1 uncultured Desulfobulbaceae bacterium
TATAACAGGCAAATGTGCCTGCACGAATATGAAGCACCTGTGAGCAGTTACAGTTCAGAGGTAATAAAAACATAGAGTTATGAACTCCGTGAGTAGTTACCTTGGCACGTAACCGGATACCAGGCAAAAGATTTTAACAGGAGAAAAAGGTGGGCTGGAAACTAAAAAGTGTTATATGGGTCATAATGACCACCGCTCTAACCTGCGGATTCCTCCATCACCTTGTTTCACCTGAAGTATTAAATTTCGAACGTCTGCATATTTTTCTTTTCAATTTATGCAGTGGCGGCACGCTGCTGATCTATTTTACAGAGGATACGAAACAACTGAGCACCAAAGGCGTCGTTTTTCTACTGCTGGCAATCTGTTTTGCCTTTTTCTCCTTTTTAAAATGGTATGCGCTCACCCTCATCATCCCTCTGCTTCTTGCCGCCATCATTGAAAGTGTCCGCATCCGGCACTTTGGCAGCTGGGCACCAAAGGCACTTTTCTCAGCAAAGGAAAGCAGCTCAAGGAAATTTCACCAGTCCTCACTTCTCTGCCTCTCACTCGGTCTTATTATTTCAAGTATGGCCATCCTCAACAGCGAATACGGCCACTGGTTCATCTTGAAAAAACTCACACTGGACACCTTTTTTCTTGGTTTTTCCTTTCCACTCTCTCTTATCAGCATGTCGGTTATTTTCTCCCTGATGAAAGATGACGATAAGCCGCCCACGCCCGTACTAAAAGAACTCTCTTTCTGGGTGATAAACCTTGGTGTTATAATATTTTTCCTGTTCATTCTGGCAAACTGGTTCATCCCCCAGGTGGCCATTGCATCGATTCTTTTTCTTGCGGTATCGCTTGTTCTCTATCTCTACCTGCGTCTTGGTATTCGCCTGCAGCAAAAGGCTTTTCTCACTTCCGGCATTCTTTTTCTGGTGATAACGTCGATTACCGGGATTCTATACATCCTTCTCGCTTTTTCACCGGATTACAATCACCAGCAGGCACTCCCTCTTTTGAGGATGCATGCATTTACCGCCCTCTATGGCTGGAACCTCAGTGGACTGGCAGTCATCAGTAGACATGGCGATTTCCCCATCCGACTCCATTCGCGCAAAGTTATCTTCCTGCACTGGTTCACCGTCCTTCTCCTCTGTCCAATCGGTTATTTTTATCCTGTTGTCGCCATTTTTGCCGTCCTTTGCTACGGCTGGTTGCTGTCCATACTTCTTTTCAGCCATGGCAAAGTTGATAAAGCTGTTATTACGGCAGAGGACACTCTCCTCTCAACCACTATGAAGCCTTAGAACCTGACTGCCCAACAAGGCAATTTGCGCCCTCCCCTGTTAACGACCCTGCGAGCCAAGTTCCTTAGCTATACGCTCTGCTAAAAATATTTTCAAAAGCGATTGGTAGGGGACATCTCTTTTGTTCGCTAAAATTTTTAATTCTTCAATCATCATTTCCGGTAACCGAAGGGAAATTTTCTTTGTCGATGGTTTAAGGTTGGAAAGGGTAATTTTTTCCGCTGAACTCCAATCGACAAAATCGGTCGAGTCGTGACTAGACCAGAAATCTCTTTCTTCATCTTCGTTCATAAATTTGGGAATTGTTTTTTTCATAGTCGTCCATAGACCTCTCTTTCTTTTCGGCTCATATCTCGAGCCGATATAACTCGAATCAGGTCATTCCTAAATGTAAATGCTATAAATAACGACCTGTTTTTATCTGTTTTCCCAAGAACCAGAAATCTCCTTTCTCTTTCGGAATGTTGAACATCATCTTTAACTATTAATGGTTGATTAAAATAGACCTGCTCACATTCTGCCGGGGTAACCTTGTGTTTTATCCAGTTTTTTTTAGAATTATTTTCATCCCAATCAAAACCAGCGCAATCTGAAAGTATATTTTGAATTTGCCCGTCCATGTTATATGTATATTTATAGGATGCACAAAAGTCAAGCTCACGTTTCCTTGCTTTAAAAAATTACAGCTTTTATGAAGTAAAACCCTAAGATGCGACTTGACCCCACCATATGACCCCACCATATGCATTGTGCATTGTTCCCACGCTCCGGCGTGGGAACACACCTGCGACGCTCTGCGTCATCGACTCAAGCTATCAATTTATCGCCCCCTCCACCATTTCCATACGGGTTAATATGAGCAACCACTTTACAACTGTGCAGGTGGGATACCGGTTTCCTGCTCTTTGGTTTATTTTGGACGCAGAGCGTCCTGGTTGGGTTCCCACGCTGGAGCGTGGGAACTATATTTTATGAGCAATGGCTATTATGCGAATATGGTGTGCTTGAAATTCACTCCACGCTTTGACTCCCAAAAACCTTGTCTGTGAGTTTCTGTACTCGCACGGTTCAACATTTCCCGTTCAATATTCGATATTCATTTTTTGAACTTCATAAAAAAAGAATATCACTTTTATGTCTGTATAAAATAAATGTGTAATTATGTAATTCATCCATCAAGAGGTGCATATGTTTAATAGATCAATTACAAATCTACTCTAGGAAGCACTATCAAAACTGCTGCAATTGCAGCAATCGAGAAATCAGTCAAAGTTGCGGTATAGGCAGCAGTACGGTCAGTGATTACCTGCACCGTGCCAAAGCAGCAGGTCTTAGTTGGCCATTACTGAGAGTAAGCACAGAAGATACTGTTTCTTTGCTCTGATAATAGGAATTTATCTTTTTTTCTATCTGTTTTCATATTGACGTTTTTATCTCTGGAAAGAACGATTTGCGCTGTTTCACCCTAAATTTACATTATTACAACGTAATTTCACCAGGTTACCAAAACACAACCCTTCCTTTTTCTTGACTACTTGAACAAAGGGCGTTACACTTTTGCATAAGAGTATTCCCAAACAAACTGTCTCCAAGGAGCCTTCTTATGAACGTACAACAGGCCATCGAAAGTACTAAATATTTAAATCCGAAAGAAAAGGCGACACTCGCCCACTGTTTAATTTCTTCACTTGAGACAAAATTAGATGAGGGAGTTGAACAAGCATGGGGAGAACTGGCTGAAAAAAGGTTTTCGGATCTTATTACTGAAAAAGTGGAACCGGTATCCTGGAATGATTTAAAAAAAGAAATACAAGAGTAGAAAATGGAGGAGGTACGGTTAAAATTTCATCCGGATATTTCTCAAGAAATAAAAAAGTCTTATAAGTGGTACCAAAAACAAGCAATTGGTTTAGGTGATGATTTCCTGGACGAATTGGAGGATGCATACCAAGTAATTAGCCAGCTTCCAGGCACATGGCCATTATTCCAAAAAGGATTCCGCAGATACTTGCTTGCACACTTCCCTTTTTCGGTAATCTATCGAGAACATGATGGCTTCATTTATATTGTTGCTATTATGCACAACAGTAGAAAACCCGGTTACTGGTTGTCAAGAATATGACCTTTCCCTTTGTTGGGACTATGTCATTCTGCCATTGAAAGAAACGGATGAAAGCTCAGCATCGATTACATCGATTTTTTCCTGGGCGGTTTCCCATTTGTCGTACCAACGATCAAGACGCCTTTTGCAATCGTCATATGCTTTGCTCGTTTTTGTCCATTTTTCCTGATTGGAGTAGAGCTCCGGGTCGGCCATCAGGGTTTCAAGATCATCTTTTTGCAGCTCCAGGGTCTCAATTTTTTTCTCGGCTTCGGCCAGTTGTTTTATCCAGCGACCGGCACGCCTGCTTCGCTCCTGCCGCTTTGTCGCTTCCAGCTTTTTTCTGTCTTTTCTACTCTCACCGGTTTCAGAAGTTACTTTACTCTCATTTGCCTGGGTAAGTTGCTTTTGGGCCGCTTCTTTTTCCTGCTGTTCTTTTATCTGTTTCTGTTTTTCCAGATAATCGTCGACACTGCCTTCATAGACGGTGATTTTGCCATCTTTTACCTCAAGAACCCTGTTAACAAAGCTATCAAGGAAATAACGATTATGGGAAACCACAACGATTGTTCCATCGTACTGGGACATCGCCTCCTGCAACACCTCCTGGGAACTCATATCGAGATGGTTTGTCGGCTCATCGAGCAGCATCAAATTGGCAGGCACGGCAATCATCTTGGCAAGGGCAAGTCTGGATTTTTCTCCGCCGGAGAGCACGGCAACCTTTTTATCCACCTCTTCTCCACGAAAGAGAAATGCACCGAGAAGTGAACGTGTCTGGGTGACCGTCATATCCTCTCCGCTAAGGGCCATGGTCTGCAGCACCGTGAGTTCGGGGGAAAGTTCGGTTGCCTGATGCTGACCGAAATAGGATCGCTTCACATTGGCACCGAGTTTTATCGTGCCGGATTCATACTCCAGCTGCTCTGCAAGAATCTTTATAAATGTGGACTTGCCCGCACCATTGACACCAACAACGGCAACCTTGTCACCACGGTTGAGCAGAAGCTCTGCACCTGCAAAAACATGTTTGTCACCATAACTTTTGCTTAAATTTTCAACATTGAGTACATCACGACCCGATGGTGGCGCAGGAGGAAAGGTAAATCGAACCTGCTGCTCATTTTCAGACAGTTCAATGATATCCATCTTTTCCAGCTGTTTCACCCTGCTCTGTACTTGTTTGGCCTTGGTGGATTTTGCCCGGAACCGGTCAACAAAACGCTGTGTCTGCTTGATCTTTGCCTGCTGGTTGTCAAAGGCGCCCTTTTCAATGGCTCTACGTTCGGCTTTTTCTTTTAAATAGTAGGTATAGTTGCCTTTGTAGGTATCGATCCGGCCTAAAGTAATTTCCCAGGTCAAATCTGTGACCTTATCGAGAAAAGTACGATCATGGGAGATAATTACCATGGCCCCATTGCAGGTTTTAAGAAAATTTTCAACCCAGGTAAGTGACTCCAGATCAAGGTGGTTGGTCGGTTCATCAAGGAGCATAAGAGCAGGCGCTTCAAGCAGCATTTTAGCAAGTTTCAAGCGCATCTGCCAGCCACCAGAAAATGATGCGACCGGCTTTTCCATGTCCTCCCGCTTAAAACCAAGACCGAGTAGAACTTTTTCGATCTTGCCCTCAATAGCGTACAGTTCACTGCCTTCAAGCTGCAGTTGTATTTCACCCTGCCGGTGCAACAACTGCTGAAACTGAGTTGAAGTGGCATCCATACCGTCCATTTTCTCATGCAGTTCTTCAACTTCGCTCTGCAAAACCAAAAGTGGCGCAAAAGCTGTCTCTGCTTCCTTATACAGAGAATTTTCTGTGAAAAACTCGGCAGATTCCTGGGCCAGATAGCCAATGGAAGAGTATTTTGCCCGGGCCACAACCCCGTCATCACTCGAAGAAACTCCGGCCATTATTTTCAGGAGTGTGGATTTTCCGGCACCGTTGACACCAATCAGGCCAATGCGGTTTCCTTTATGAATGCGTATCGATATATCCTTAAAAAGGTGCTTTTTACCAAAACGAATATCCAGGTGATTAACTGACAACATACTCTATCTTTCCCCGTGCCATTGTTTTCTGTGGAACTATTGTAAAACGTCCGCCAAAACCGAGTTCTTCCAGCCTTTTTATATTACGCCTTCCCATGCCGTGTACTGCTGACTGGTCTCGCTGCGAGATATGGATGGCTATCTCCTCTCCAGGCTGCAACTGAGCCAATTTCGCCCGTATTTTTTTCAACCAGATCCGCGACATAACCAGTTCACCAAATGCAGGATGATAAGGCCCGGCCACAACATTTTGAGTGAGTGTCTCAGAAGGCTGCAAACCCATACGCACAACGCGAATCCCGGCCTCCACCAGTTTTTTATAACTCCTGGCCGTAAGAGCAACCGCCTTGTTCAAGCTAAGCGGCTGATATCTGTTTTCACCATACAATTTTTCAAGACCAGATTCCTTCACAACCACAACCGGGTACAATCTGACAAAATCGGGCCGCATTGCAACCACCTCACGAACACCAGTGAGAAAAGTACGACTTGTCTCTCCCGGCAAGCCCGGCATCAACTGCAAGCCCACCTGCATACCGCTCTCTTTTAACAATAAAAAAGCATCCCTGCACTGATTGGCAGTATGTCCCCTTTGGGCCAGCTGAAGAACCTTATCTGTTAGTGACTGCACGCCAAGCTCAACAATTTTCACATGGTATTTTTGCAGTAGTTCGCATACGCCCGGATCAATACAGTCCGGGCGGGTCGAAATACGAATGCAGTCCACCTGCTGTTTCTCAATAAACGGTTGAACGGCAGAGAGCAAACTCACCTGTTCAACTACAGGCAGACAGGTGAACGAACCACCAAAAAAAGCCACCTGTACTTCGTCATAATCCGGGCTTCTCTGCAACCATTTCGCTACTATTGCTGCAACATCGACTTTCTGATGTTCGTTACGATCGGTTCCTGCAATTTTTTCCTGATTACAAAACAGACATTGATGGGGACAGCCACGGTGTGGAATAAATACAGGAATTACAAGTGGCATCCTGGTCAATTCTCTTCTGCAGCTATTTTCTCCAGGGCCTGGGCCGCCGCCTTCTGCTCTGCTTCTTTTTTTGATCCGGCTCGACCAATACCAAGTACATCACCGCGAAATACTGCTGAAATGGTAAACACCTTCTGATGCGCCGGCCCCTCCTCGGAGTCTGTCACATATGATGGAGCCTCATTAAATTTATCCTGCAGTGCTTCCTGCAGACGGCTTTTGGCGTCGGCTATGAGAAGAGCCTCTTTTTTCCCTTCAATATGGGGGAGGAAAAAATATTCGATCACCTCGCAAACCGAGGCATACCCACCATCTTCAAATATTGCCCCGATAACTGCCTCATAGGCACAGGAAAGGATGGAGGATTTATCTCTTCCGTGGGAGGAATCTTCTCCTTTACCGAGAAAAAGATAATGGCCCAAATCAATCTCCTTAGCCATTTTGGCTAAGTGATGTTCATTGACCAGGGCTGAACGCAGGCGGGTTAATTCACCTTCACGCATCGATTCATAGCGATTAAAGAGAATATGGCCAATCACCAGATCGAGAACCGCATCCCCTAAAAATTCCAGTTTTTCATTGTCCTTTCCACCCTGTGACTTTTCAAAAGCATAGGACGAATGGATAAGGGATTTGTGCAGTAAACGCAGATCGGTAAACCGATATTCAAGCGTTTTTTCCAATTTGCTTAATTCTTCCTTGTTGATTCCTCTTTGCGAATCAATAGAACTACTCATCGTAAATATTTTCCTTGTCAAAAACTTTATCTATGGTATAAAGATGGGCTTCAAACGGGGCGGCGTAGCCAAGTGGCTAAGGCAGTGGTCTGCAAAACCATTATTCATCGGTTCGACTCCGATCGCCGCCTCCAGCAATTTCAAAGGGATTACGGATTGTTATCAATCTGTAATCCCTTTTTTTATAACTGCTCAGCTACACGTCATACCGTGTTCAGGGATGTAGATACCCCATATTTATCGGCAGGTCAAGGCGGATAACAGTGATCATTCTGCATCCTTACCAACAGGAATCCCCCATATTTCTTCAGAGTATTGTTTAATTGTACGATCTGTAGAGAATTTCCCCATCCTGGCAACATTGAGAATCGCCATCTTCGTCCAGCTCCCGGTGTTAAAAAATGCCTCACTCACCCTGTCCTGACATTCCAGATAGGATTCAAAATCCAGAAGCAACAGATAAGGGTCGTGTTTATCCATCAGACTCTCCACCAGCGGCTTGAAAAGATCCTTATCCCCTCCGCTGAAGGTACCATCGCCAATACTGTCAATCACATCCCTCACACTCTCGTTTTGCTGACACACCTGCCATGGTGTTCGACTGACACTTTTACGTTCGTATTCCGCTTCATCGGCGGTCATACCGAAGATAAAGATATTTTCTTCACCCACCTCTTCACGGATCTCAATATTGGCACCATCAAGCGTACCAATGGTCAGAGCACCATTTAAAGAAAATTTCATATTGCCGGTGCCCGAAGCCTCTGTACCTGCCGTTGAAATCTGCTCCGAGAGATCGGCTGCCGGCATAATGATTTCAGCCTGGGAAACATTGTAATTGGGCAGGAATACAACTTTCAGCCTGTCTTTTACCCTGGGATCATTATTGACAACATCTGCAATGGAGGTGATCAGTTTTATGATCAATTTGGCTCGCCAATAGGACGGCGCTGCCTTGCCGGCAAAAACGGCAGTGCGCGGAGCAATATTTTCATCCTGGCCGTGTATAATACGGTGGTACAAATGGATCAGATGCAGAGCATTCAACAACTGTCGTTTATATTCATGAATCCTTTTCACCTGGATATCAAACATAGATTCCGGGTCAACATCAACCTCGCACACCTTTTTAATATATGCAGCAAGCCTCTTTTTATTGTTCAGTTTGATCTGACGCCAGCTGGTGCAGAATTCTGCGTCCTCCACATAGGGTTCAATCCCTTTTAACTGATCCAGATCGGTAATCCAGGCCGGGCCAATATTGCTTGAAATAAGATGGGCAAGCTCAGGGTTGACATCTAGCAACCATCTGCGCGGAGTAATACCATTGGTTTTTGAGTTAAATCTTCCGGGAAAAAATTCATGGAAATCCGGAAATATCCGCTCTTTCAACAACTGGGAGTGCAGCTCGGCCACGCCGTTAACACTATGGCTACCGATAATCGCCAGATGGGCCATCCTCACCATTTTCACAGGGCCCTCTTCAATAATAGAAAGATCCCGTATTTTTCTCTGATTACCCGGATACCTTTGTGCAAGTTCGTCAAGAAACCGTTGATTGATCTCAAAAATTATCTCCAGATGTCTGGGCAACACCCTGCCCATCATATCGACACTCCAGCGCTCCAGGGCCTCAGGCATAAGCGTATGATTGGTGTAGGCAAAGGTATCGACACAGATCTTCCAGGACTCCTCCCAGCCTAATCCTTCAATATCGAGAAGCAGCCGCATAAGCTCGGGGATGGCTATAGCCGGATGGGTATCATTAAGTTGTACGGCCACACGATCGGTAAATTTTGTAAAATCCGCATTCTTTTTCTTATAACGCCGCATAATATCCTGAAAAGTGGCAGCCACGAAAAAATACTGCTGCCTGAGCCGAAGCTCCTGCCCTGCATAATTATGATCCGGCGGATAAAGTACCTTGGAGATAGTTTCCGAACTTACCTTTGATTCCACAGCGCCAATATAATCGCCCCTGCTGAAATCGGTAAGATCAAGCTCCCTTGAGGCATGGGCCGACCAGAGACGCATATTGATCACATGATTATTTTTATAACCGGGAACCATAATATCACTTGGTTTGGCCATAACATCCTTGGTATTTATCCATTTCTTCCTGTATTTTCCATTTTCATCCTGATAGCTTGTCACATTGCCAAAAAACTGAATAGCAAAAATCGGCAACTGCCTCTCAAATTCCCAGGGAGTCCCATTCTGCAGCCAGTTATCAGGCCCTTCAACCTGATACCCATCCACCAGTTGTTGAAAAAACAACCCATATTCATACCGTATTCCATAACCGTAGGCGGGGATCTTCAACGTGGCAATGGAATCCATAAAACAGGCGGCAAGCCTGCCAAGACCGCCGTTGCCAAGGGCTGCATCTTCCTCCTGGTCGCGAATTTCCTCCATATCAAAGCCAAGACCTTCGACCGCTTTTTTTGCATCTTCAAGAATGCCTAAATTGGTCATACTGTTGCCAAGGGATCTGCCAATTAAAAACTCCAGCGACAGGTAGTAAACCCGTTTTTTTTCTTTGGCGTAAAACGTTTTCTGGGTGGATATCCATTTTTGTACCATCAGATCCCGCATGGTGTATGCCAGAGCCTTGTACACATCTCTGGCCCCGGATCTCTCAGGATCCCGCCCCTGAAAACTCATAAGATGGTGAATAATATTCTCTTTAATGGCATTAACAGTGGTCGGGAAATGTACCTCTGGCCAAGACAACTCGCCCTGATCTGTTTGCAGATCAATTTTTTCATGCACTTTCATTATGTTTTCCTCCATGGGAAAAATAGTTCGGGGAACCATTAACGTGAGCCGTAACATTCGACGACACTGCCCGATACTGGACAAACACCTGCACCAGATATATCTATTATACTGAGATACTAAGATCTACTCTGTAGCTTTCTCTGTTATCCGTGAACAGATGCAATATAAGTATATTTTGAAGATTGACCACAAATGCTGATTACATTGTGCCATCTTTCCCTTCACGGTGTCCAGTAGAGAGCAATTTTTATTGATAGCCATGCTACTTCGTGGTACTTTCAAAACTCTTACGAACACGTTTACATTAGACCAATCGAAAAAACAAAGAGGATCCATGGCAAAGAACAAACCAACCCCGAAAAAAGATATCCCGCAGCCCAAAAAGAAAAATCAACTCATTACCTTTGTTGTTATTTTTCTCGTCGGTTTTGTCACCGGTATTGCCTTTACCGTTTTCAAGTCGGGCCCTACAGAGGTAGCAACCACGAGCGGCGGACAGCAACAAACTCAAAACAACGAAGTACAACAGGCTATACTCCGCCTTGAGGCAGAAGTCACAACACACCCTGATAATTTTCAATCCTGGGTTCAACTCGGACATCTCTATTATGACAGTAACCAGATACAAAAAGCCATTGGTGCCTACACAAAATCACTGGAAATGCACTCCGGAGATGCCAACCTGCTTACAGACCTTGGCGTAATGTACCGGAGAGCTAAACAGCCGGACAAGGCAATTGAATCATTCAACAAAGCAATCAAAATGGATCCATCCCATCAACCAGCCAGGTTTAATAAAGGCATTGTCCTTATGTATGACCTCAACAAACCCCAGGAAGCACTTATCGCCTGGGAGGAAGTTCTTAAAATCAACCCGGAGGCAAAAGCCGCCAACGGTGAACTACTGCGTGACGCCATTAAACATATTAAAGAGGAAAAGAATTTATGAAATTTGAAACGCTAGCTCTCCATGCGGGCCAGACCGTCGACCCAACCAGCCTCTCAAGAGCAGTTCCCCTCTATAGAACTGCTGCCTATATGTTTAAAAACACAGAACACGCCGCAAACCTCTTTGCCTTAAAAGAGCTGGGTAATATCTACACCCGACTCGGCAACCCGACCCAGGATGTCCTGGAACAGAGGATGGCTCAGCTTGAAGGTGGCGCTGCGGCTCTGGCACTTGCATCCGGTACTTCTGCAATTTTTTATACCATCATCAATATCTGCAGTCAGGGAGATGAAATAGTTTCAGCCAATAATCTTTATGGCGGAACATTTACTCAGTTCAAGACCATACTTCCACAGTTCGGCATCACAACCAGGCTGGTAGACGCATCAAACCCGGAACATGTAAAAGCTGCCATTAATGACAAAACCCGGGCAATATATTGCGAGACACTTGGCAATCCATCACTCAATATGACAGATATTGATTCCCTTGCAAAAATCGCAAAAGATCACAACCTGCCGCTTATCGTCGATTCAACCTTTACCCCGCCCTCCATTTTTAAACCAATTGAGCATGGTGCAGACATTGTCATTCATTCTCTTACTAAATGGATCGGCGGCCACGGGACATCCATCGGTGGCATTGTCATAGATGCAGCAAGCTTCAACTGGCAGGATCCCAAGTTCACCCTCTTTAATGAACCGGATCCTTCCTACCACGGTCTGCGCTACGCTCACGACCTGGGTGATCTGAACCCCGTTGCCTTTGCACTGCGTATGCGTTTAGTCCCTCTGCGCAACCTTGGTGCCTGTATCAGCCCGGACAACTGCTGGGCAATTCTCCAGGGCATAGAAACCCTCAGCCTGCGTATGGAAAAACATTGCAGCAATGCACAAACCGTTGCCGATCATCTTGCGAATCATCCTGATGTCGACTGGGTACATTATCCCGGATTAAAAGGATCTCCTGGCAGCGATATCGCAACACAATATTTGTACAAAGGGTTTGGTGGCATGATTGCCTTTGGCATTAAAGGCGGCATGCAGGAGGGCCAGAAATTTATTGACAATCTACAGCTTATCTCGCACCTTGCCAACGTCGGTGATGCAAAGAGTCTGGCGATCCATCCCGCATCGACCACCCACTCACAATTGTCACCACAACAGTTACGTGAAAGTAACATTGATGAAAGCATGGTTCGCCTCTCTGTTGGAATCGAACATGCGGATGATATTATAGAAGATATCGACCAGGCATTACGCTTAAGCAAGTAAAAACGGTACAATGGAAACAACAGCAATAAAGCAAAATTCTTCAGTAGGTATAGTTGAGAAACAATACTATACCTTTGCAGAGCCACCTGGGGAAATGACACTTGAAAGTGGCGCCAGGCTCGGCCCCATTACTCTGGCCTATGAGACATACGGCGAGTTCAACGCCAGGCGAGACAACTGCATCCTTCTTGCGCACGCTTTTTCAGGTGATTCCCATGCCGCCGGTCATTACAGCTCTGACTCAAAAGAAGATAAACCGGGCTGGTGGGATTTTATGGTCGGCCCCGGCAGAGGTATTGATACAGATAAATACTTTGTTGTCTGCGTCAACATCCTTGGCAGCTGCATGGGATCGACAGGCCCGGGTTCCATCAATACCGAAACAGGCAACCCCTACGGACTCACTTTTCCGATGATGACCATCGGCGACATGGTAGACGCTCAGAAAGCGCTGATTGATTTTCTTGAAATACCAAAGCTCCATGCAGTCATTGGTGGATCGGTGGGGGGCATGCAGGTTCTTGAATGGTGTGTGCGGTATCCGCAAATGGTCCGGGCGGCAATCCCGATAGCAACAACCATGCGCCATTCTGCCCTTGCCATTGCCTTTAATGAAATCGCCCGACAATCCATTATCGCAGACCCTAACTGGAATAAAGGCAACTATTATGGCGGAAAGTGTCCGGATATGGGCCTTGCCGTCGCTCGAATGATAGGTCACGTTACCTACCTCTCAGACGAGGCCATGCGCCGCAAATTTGGTCGGAGGCTTCAGGACAAGGCTTCATTTTCCTTTGGCTTTGATGCTGATTTTCAAGTGGAAAGTTATCTGCGATATCAGGGATCCAAATTTGTTGACCGTTTTGACGCCAACTCTGTCCTCTACATTACCAAGGCATCCGACTATTTTGATGTTGTGGAACAACTGCGTGTCCCTTTTAACAAAGATTCGCCGGAAACACTGAAATACCTGGTTGTTTCCTATAGTTCTGACTGGCTTTACCCCACATACCAGGCCAAAGAACTGGTGCAGACACTCAAGCGATCCGGTCAGGACGTCAGTTTCTGCGAAATTGAGGCCGACTGCGGCCACGATGCCTTTCTTATTGCGGATGATCGCTTAACTCATTTGATCAGGGGGTTTCTTGATGGTATCTCCTGAAACAGATGGAAACAACATTCGCTTTGACCTGAAGATTATCGCTTCCACGATTGAACAGGGCAGCCGGGTTCTCGATCTCGGTTGCGGCAGCGGTGATCTGCTGGCATGGCTTAAAACAAATAAAAATATCACCTGCACCGGCATTGAACAGGATAAGGAAAAAGCGGCCCGTTGCATCAGCAGAGGACTCAGCGTGTTACAAGGCGATCTCAATGAGGAAGTAGACGATTACCCGGACTGCTGCTTCGACTATGTTATACTCAGCCAAACACTGCAACAGGTCTTCGAACCGGCAAGACTTTTACATTCACTGGCCAGAATCGGCAGAAAGGTGATCGTCAGTTTTCCAAATTTCAGCCACTACTCGATTCGACTGCAATTGATGCTTGGCGGCGTTGCACCTAAAAGTGACCAGCTGCCCTACTCGTGGTATGATTCGCCAAATATCAGGGTAATTACTCTGAAAGATTTTCGAAAATTCTCACGCGATGTCGGATATACTATTCTTAAAGAAATTGCAATCCGGACCAATCCGACAAACAGCGAAGGACGCATTGTGGATCATTTCAAAGACTTACGGGCGACATACGGAATATACATTATTGAACAAAAACACAACGACTAAGACAATGACCATCAAACAGATACAGCCGATCGCCGACAACAAGGCCATGAATATCCTTTGTGATCACGTGTTGGTTACCAACGGCAGCCAACACAGTAAAGTTCCCGAAGTGGTAAAAGAGCTGCTCTCTTCCTGGAGTACCAAAGAATGCTACGAACATATCAGCCCAATCTCCATCCCTTCCCAGGAAAAGATCATCGCAATCGTAGAGCAGACCAGACGCATTCTTTTCCCCGGCTATTTCACAAGAACAAAACTGCACGCCTCAAACCTTGAATATTACATTGGTAAACAGACCACGGATCTCTACGATAAGGTTGCCGAACAGATCATTATGGCCATTCGACACGACTGTCGAAGAAACGACCTTCCCTGCACCAACTGTGAAACCAAAAGCCACAAGACAGCACTTTCTTTTATTGAATCACTACCGAAGGTGGCAGCGACTCTGGCAACCGATATCCGTGCGACTCTGGAAGGCGATCCGGCGACAAAGAGCCCGGATGAAATAATCTTTTGCTATCCAGGTTTACTGGCCACCCTGATCTTCCGAATCGCCCATGAGCTGTATCTTCTGGATGTCCCCATTATTCCAAGAATCATGACAGAGTATGCCCACAACCAGACGGGGATCGATATTCATCCCGGTGCAACCATCGGCCCAGGTTTTTTTATGGATCACGGTACAGGGGTTGTTATCGGGGAGACAACCGTTATCGGTAAAAATGTGCGCATTTATCAGGGTGTCACACTGGGAGCTCTGTCCCTGCCACGAAATGCCGGCGAAAAAATGCGTGATAAGAAAAGGCATCCTACCATTGAAGATAATGTGATTGTCTATGCCAATACCACTATACTCGGTGGAAAAACCGTTATCGGCAGGGGATCGATTATTGGTGGTAACATCTGGATCACAGAGAGTGTCGCGACGAGTACAAAGGTACTGCTCAAGCGACCAGAACTGATTTATTCCCACTCCAGGGACGCTGCTCAAGAAGACTAAAGGTGACAAACATGGCACAAAATATACTTGAAACTTTCGGCAACACTCCACTCTTAACGCTTACCACATTCTCCCCGGAGTCCGGCGCGACCATATTCGGCAAACAGGAATCGAGAAACCCGATGGGCAGCGTAAAATGCCGCATTGCAACATCAATGATCGAGACGGCAGAAAAAGAGGGCTTAATCGATAAAAACACAACGATAATTGAGCCCACAAGTGGTAACACCGGTCTCGGCCTTGCCTTTGTCTGCGCCAAGAAAAAAATGCGTCTCATCCTTACAATGCCGGAAAGTATGAGCATTGAACGCCGCAAACTCCTCAAGCATATGGGCGCAGAACTCTTTCTCACTCCAGCAGCCGATGGCATGAAAGGCGCTATGGCCAAAGCCGACCAACTGCAAAAAGAGACAGCCAACAGCTTTATCCCCGACCAGTTTACCAACCCGGCAAATCCCGCCATACACAGGACAACAACCGCCGAAGAAATCTGGAAAGACACCGATGGCAAAATCGATATCTTTGTGGCAGGTGTTGGCACCGGAGGAACAATTACAGGAGTATCAGAAGTGTTAAAAGAAAAGAACCCTGCTCTTACAGTTATCGCTGTGGAGCCTGAGGATTCACCCGTCTTATCAGGCGGTAAACCAGGGCCTCATAAAATCCAGGGTATCGGTGCCGGTTTCATCCCTCCTCTTCTCAACCGTGAGATTGTCGATGAAGTGATTACCGTCAGTAACGACGATGCTTTTGCCACTGCCAGAGAACTTGCAACCAGCGAAGGTATTCTCTGTGGAATATCCAGCGGAGCTGCGGCTCATGCCGCTCTTCGAGTTGCAACCAGGCCGGAAAACAACGGTAAAAAGATTGTTGTTATCTTACCGGACACCGGCGAAAGGTATCTCAGCACACCATTGTTGCTTGAAGATTAACCGGAGGCTAACAGCTATCGAAACTCGACACCTGAAAATATTTGTCACTGTCTATAAAACCCGGAGCTTTACAAAGGCAGCAGAAGAGCTCTATACAAGTCAGCCGACAATAAGTGAACATATTCACAACCTGGAATCGAGACTGAACTGTAAGCTGTTCGACAGGCTTGGAAGGTCTATTCTTCCAACCGCCGAAGCTGAAGTTCTTTATCCCAGAGCACTTTCTATTTTGGACGATCTAACCCGACTTGTCGATGACATAACCGCTACCAGTCAAACAATCTCAGGGGAGCTGATTATTGGAGCCAGCACCATTCCGGGAACATACATTTTGCCCGAAATTGCCGCCTCATTTAGAAATGACAATCCTGGTATTTCCTTTGAAATCAGAATAAACGATTCAGCCAGAATCGTAGAGGCGGTTGCCGGAAATGAACTCCTTGTCGGGGTCGTTGGTGCACAGAGCAACAAGACAAAAGTCCGGTTTCAACCAATAGCCGATGATGAGTTGATTATGGTGGCCGCAAAAGATTGCCCCGTTACCACAAACCTCACCCTCAAAGAACTAGGTAAACTTCCCTTTATTATTCGAGAAAGAGGATCCGGCACCAGAAAAAATATCGAGACATTTTTAACCGACAAAAATCACCCGCTCACCAGTCTGAATATCTGTGCAACCCTCGGCTCCAGCGCCGCAGTCAGAGAAGCTGTAAAGGCAAATCTTGGCATATCCGCACTCTCCAGACATGCCATAAAAAACGACCTGGAGCGAGGCAGCTTAAAAAAACTTCATATTGAAGGGTTCACCATGAAAAGATCCTTCTACCTCGTTACATCGCCCAAAAGAACTCTCCCCAATCACTACCTGAGATTTGTTCAAAACATTCTCGAGTTGCAGAAAAAGATAATCGGCAAAATGTAGAAAAAACATTTGGAATTGTACAATTCCAACAAATACCTCTATATTGATTAAGGAGAGGCTGTACTCTTGGCGTCTACCATCAATCGACAACCACTTACTTAAGAGTTGTATGCTGAAATTTGTTCTTTTTTCCCTCATTGCTCCCTTTCTGTTGCTACCTGCCAACACTGTAATATCAAAGGAAATAACAACAGACAGCCTGATCTATTTAACCGAAGATTACCCTCCCCACAACTACATGGAAAAAGGCCGGCTGAAAGGGGCCTCCGTTGAAATTCTCCAATTACTTTGGAAAAAACTGGGCATACCGGACAAAACATCCTCCATTGAAATGGTTCCTTGGGCAAGGGGGATGTCAATGATCAAACATAAACCCAACATTGTTCTTTTCTCAATGGGATCTTCAAAAGAAAGAGCAACTCAACTTCACTGGGTTGGCCCTTACTATTCACACCCCATTGGTTTGATCGGCAGAAAAAGTGCTCATTACAATATCAAGACTCTGAACGATGCAAAAAATCTGAAGATTGGCGCAGTAAGAGATGACATTGGCAATTCAATCCTTTTAGATTTTGGTTTCCCCCAATCATCACTGGAACTCAGTAACAATCAAAATTCGTTGTTTCTCAAACTTAAATACAACCGGATAAACTTCATCAGTTACTCTAAAAGTCCCGCCTTTGAGGGAATGAAAAAGGCTGGCCTCAATCCTGACGAATACGAAATGGTTTACGAAATTATAAAATCAAACTCCGGTTTTGGATTCAGCAAACAAGTACCCCAGCAAATTATTGACGATTTCCAGCATGCTCTTGAAGACCTGGTAAAAAACGGAGCTGTTAAAAAGGTATTGCTCAAATATAAGCTCCTCACAGAATAACTCACGCAAATAATGCCATGCAACTTACTGTACTCGTAGACAATAATACACTTATAGATCGTTATTTTTTTTGCTGAGCCCGGCCTTTCGCTACTGATTGAAGATGAGGACACACAGGTTTTATTTGATACAGGCTATTCAGACATTTTTCTTAAAAATGCCATCAAAGCTGGAAAAAAACTGAACAACCTCGACTATCTGGTGCTTTCCCACAACCACCTCGATCATACATGGGGCCTGGATCCGTTTTTAAAACATCTTACCGAACTGCAAATTGAAAATCAAAACCATAAATCTCCAACTCTTGTAGCCCACCCGAAAATTTTCACCAGTGTCAGCGCCGATGGCTTTAACGAATTCGGCCCCCTGGTTTCAAAGGAGAAAATGGCAAAACACCTGCCGATGCAACTCAGCGCCCAACCATTTTCTTTAAGTGCAAGGCTCACTTTTCTCGGTGAAATCCCAAGAAAAAATGACTTTGAAGGCACACTCTCATTTGGCAGGAAAGAAGGCACAACCACAAATGACCATGTTCCCGATGACTCTGCCCTTGTCTACAAACTTGATACAGGGCTCGTTATCATAACAGGTTGTTCCCATGCCGGGATCTGTAACATCATAGAGTATGCAAAAGAGGTTTGTGCTGACAAACGCATTGTTGATGTAATCGGTGGGTTCCACCTGCAAAACCCGTCAAAACACCAGCTTGATAGCACAGTAACTTATTTCAAAACACTGCAGGCACAAAAACTCCATGCCTGTCATTGCACAGACCTCCAGTCAAAGATTGCGCTGGCGGCAGTCGTAGACATTGAAGAAGTGGGAGTTGGGCTTTCGCTAAAGTACAAGTAATAGATGAGTCTGTTGATTTAGTGTATTTATGCCCGATCTCTTCGTTATATGAAAAATTTTATCCTCGGAATATCAACTATATACCTGTGGTAAAATTTTTCATATGCCTCGATATCAGACAAAAATCCTATTAAATCAACAGGCTCATAGATTAAACCCATTCTTTAGTCAGGCCGAGTTTTTTCAAATCCAGAAGGTACTGTTCCGACCTTTCGAGATAAAAAGAGAGCGGCCTGGAGAATTTTTTACCGACAAGACCATCGACAAAGAACTGACTTATTTCCCTGTATCGTTTCAAAACAAGCTGAGAACGATAAAAAATCAACCATTCCTCTTCTGTCATCTGCTGAAAAATAATGGTCATTGCCTTACGGGCTCTCGGTTGATACAGCCAGAAATACATCAGATCCAGGGCATTAACGATAATAAATTTTTCCTGTTCCCTTGCCTCAAAGTTCAATGTTTCCATTGTCATTTTAGGTGATTGTAACATTTCCAGTACATCTTCTTCCGGAAAATGTACTTCCAGACGAGCAAAAACCGCAAACAGCTGGGAAATTTTGTTCCTGTATGCCGCAAGTCTCGCCCGAATATTTGTCTGCCTGTCAGCCAATCCCTCAATAACAGCCGCCACACAATCGGATGCAAATTTGGAAATTATAGCCGCCCATTTCTGTAAAACCCCTGACACATCAGGAATACCCGTAAACTGCAAAACAAGACCTATCAGAATATTTAACAGCACGGCAAGTGGAATGGCCAGAATAGAGCGGAAAAAATTCCCCGCAGCGGCCGCTTTAGGCAAGCCACGAAAAATATTGTGCCCGGAAATATACAAGCCATTTGCAAGCCCCATAACGGAATAAAGTAAAATCGGATCTGTGGCCACAGTAATTCCCATAGTTCTTTGAAGAAGTAGTGTTTTCACAAGGTAGTCAAGAAGCGGTACGGAAAAACCTGTGTACAACAGCGAATCGGCAATTCGGCTCCAGCTAACCAGAGAATTCCATGGTAAAAGAGGCGAGCGCTTCATGCCGCCACCGCCAAGAACCGATTGAATGATGTTTCTCGTACCGGTTATGCCAAACCAGATAAAAGCTCCGCAGTAGGCCAGCAGCCACCAGTCTTTCGTCAGGCTAAAGGTAAGAAAGGCTGGAATAAAACCAAGAGCTACCTTAAGACTGTTTTTTATATTGGTGTTCAGGTACCTCAAAGGATTTCTGAATCGATGCTTCTCTCTTTTTTTTCCATCCCTCCTTCCTGCGCCACCGGGTCGTCCCAAACCGCCAAGGGTTACTATATTCCCAGGGGTTCCAGGGTGAACAAGAAAACCATCAAGCCTCCAGTCCTGCCAGCGCTGGTCAACAGAGCTGTTACTCAACGGCAATTTTTTATACGAACGCTTTTTTCCTGCCATACCGGAACGATCATAACATCGGCGATATGAGTTTCTGGTGAGCAAAGCACTTATGGGTATAAAAGATCGTTCCTGCCTGACAACAGCTTCATCAACCGCACGACGGGCCCTTGCTGGCAAGGTATCAACAACCACCAACCCCATACCGTGCTGATGCTCCGCCTGCCCCGTTGAATCAGAGCCAATTCTGGAGCCAAGCATCCTTTTTAAATAATAATTATGGAACGACTCGAGGTTGTACAATATCTCAACCAGCTGTCGCTTCCGTTTTTTCATCTTTTGTAACTGTTCCTCACCCTGCTGCTTTTCAGATTTATCTGCTGGTAAGGTTTTAATATATTCTTTATGGTTATGGCACTGCTCTTCAAAATCCCAAATAATGGCACGGACACATCTCTTCAAGCTGATAACGTTATCATCATTTAAAGCCGTCTGAAGATCACTTATGATGGAATAGTGCTGCTCAGGGCTTCTGAGGTCAACTGCCTCTCCCACCACACCCTCTTCACCGACAATCACGCCGGAATTCATACCATGGGCTGCATCTTTGAGATTATAGGCTTCAATATGGGTAATCATCCCTTTACAGGTATACAGAAGCTCCAAAGCATCCTGAGCAGAAAGATTACTCAGATTGAGAGAAAACCTGGAGCTTGAATGCAATGCCAGTAACCTGCGCAATAAAGCTTTTGGTTTCAGCCGAAGTAACTCAGGAAGATCCTCACTTTCGCGCGGAAGGTTTGGATCATGCAGCTCAGGATTTTGTCCTGGTAAAAGAAATTGCTCAATGATCGTTTCAACGTTCAGATTCCAGAGTCGCTCTTTTCCGTTTTCACAATCCTCTTCATCTACCTGAGAAGATGTTTCTCTAAGATACGCTAACAGGTTATTCTGAATAAACCGCGCCAGATGCAAGGTGGACGGCTGCCCTGCACCAACGAAGGTAAGAAACTCAGCAGAGTCCATTGCAGGAAGGGAAATTCCGTACTCACCATTTATCCACTTTCGATGCTTGTCATTAAAAACTTCCAGTACTTCAAAAACATACTTTTGCTGATAATGGGAGACTGCCCGCCCTTCTTCCATCAGTTCTTTTACAGCATCCTGCTTTAAAAATTTCAATGAGACCCGGTTAGCATTAAACCCATGGGGCTCCCAGGTAAAACGAACATACTTATCCCGAAAACGGCACGACATCTCGATGCCAACCTGTATTTTAACATCAAGGATGGCACTCGCTTCAATCAACTCTTCAACCACCTCAGGACTAACGTAGTTATAATAGACAACTTCAAGAAACCTGATACCTTTGATCCATGCGTCCATAACCAGATGTGTAGGTGATTTACGCCCCTTGGTATTGGCATCATGAACATGATCATCAAAGGCATACTGGTTCCACTCTTCGGGCATTTCCAGCAGATGATATTTTGCAAGCTCTGCTCTTACCAGCCGGGGATTACCCGTGGATACCATACGAAAATCATGGGCCAGTTTCAGCTGCCGGAGCTCATTGTCGGAACTCCGAAGCAAACTTTTCATAATCTGTATCAGAACTCTGGCAGTATTATATTTGTATTCAGAAGTAGATGAGAAAAGAACCTCATCCCGCAGCGAGCGCAGGGCTTTAATGCGATCATTTACCGCACCACTGTCAAAAGAACCGAGCAGGCTGGCAATGGCATAGGCAATGCGTAAGCCTTTGGGAGCAGCCATTTCCTGAATACCCTGGGGGTGCATATGTTCGCCCAGAAGTACCCGCAGCTCAGAAGCTTTGCTTCCTTTTTCCAAAACATCGCGTACGATTTGCAGAAGCTGGTAATCGTTTTTATCAAAAAATATTGCAGCGGGTCTGTTTTTCATGGTAGGTGGTGAGGGTGAAGATGACAATGCTTAATACTTATTATGATAAAACATATAACGATATGCTACCTATTACAACTTTTTCGCAACAACAGAGCAAAGAGATTAAATACATCCTGACCGATATCGATGACACCCTGACACATTCGGGCAGAATCCCAGCCTGCGCCTTTCAGGCCCTTGAGAACCTGCAGCGCACCGGAATTAAAATAATTCCCATAACCGGCAGGCCTGCGGGATGGTGCGACCTGATCGCCCGCATGTGGCCGGTTGACGGTGTAGTCGGAGAAAACGGTGCACTCTATTTTTCCTATGACGAAAAGAACAAAAAGATGATCCGCAGATATATCAAAAACGAAGAAGAGAGAGTAAATGACAGAAAAAAACTCTCCATAATTCGGGATGAAATTCTAAAGAATATTCCCGGATGTGCACTATCTGCCGATCAACATTACCGGGAGGCGGATCTTGCCATAGACTTTTGCGAAGATGTTCCAGTACTGCCGGCAGAAGACATTATTAAAATTGTTAAAATATTTGAGAAACACGGTGCCACCGCAAAAATAAGCTCAATCCATGTCAACGGATGGTTTGGCTCCTATGATAAACTCTCCATGACTAAAATATTTTTCCAGGACATCTTTGACATTAAGCTCGGCAGCATACTCGGCAAAGTAATCTATGCAGGAGATTCACCAAACGATGAACCCATGTTTGAATACTTCCCCAATTCTGTTGGAGTCGCCAATATTCTTGAGTTCACAGACATACTCACCCACAAACCGGCGCTAATCACTGAAAAAGAGGGTGGATACGGCTTTACCCAACTGGCAAACCATCTGCTCAGTGCTCTTTCCCCTCGTTGAATTCAGCAGTTTATTGAGCTGCGAAATTGCGTGCGGAAGCCCAATATACAAATATTCTCAACATCTATAGCTCAATGCATTGCACAATGTTTGGGTAAACTCAGGAAATCGGACGTGTTCGCGAGTCAAGTGAATTGATTCGTTATATTTAATATTTGCCTATCTAGCTTATAGCCTTTTTGGGTTAATGCTAATATCTTTTTTTCATGTAGTTTGGTTAAGTCTCTCCGTGCTGTTCGATCAGTGACTTTAGCATACAGAGTTCTGTACGGCAATTCTCTCTGTACGCTTTTGATGGTAACAATCTCATCTTCCTGCGCATCAAGCAGCAAATTCAATAACTCTAATTGTCTTTTTGATATTTCTTTTGAGTTATTCAACGAGTAGAAATAGTTTTTTAATGCCGATCTGCGAATATAGGTAGTTATTCTTGATTTCACCTCGTTGAGCGACTCTACGGCTCCCGAAAGGACAAATTCAATAAATGGTGAAATGTCTTTATCTTTATTTCTATGGCAGTTCGAAAACGATATGAAATAATTATCTATTTCTCTGTAATAATAATTTGATAACATTGTCGGTAAATACTTAATGCCTGCTGATCTTAATATTGCTGCTTCGACAAGCCTTGCAGTTCTCCCGTTTCCATCGCCGAAAGGGTGGATAAGTGCTAAGTGATAGTGGGCGATAGTCGATTGGATAATTGGCGGTAATTTCTTAACTTCATCCGAGTGAAACCATTCAATGTATTTGCCCATAAGATTTTGAATATCTTTAAGACATTTTGGTGGAGTTGCTATCCCACCATGCGGCTTATCGCCAACTTTAACTACATGATTTCTATATACTCCAGGAATGCAGTAATCATATTTTAGTTTGCATGTGACTGTCTTATGGAGAGTTTTTATAAAATCTTCAGATAGTACAAAATCTGAACTTTGATGGATCTCGCTTATTTCCTGATAAGCTTTTTGCAGGTTGATGATCTCAATCTTTTTCGACTCTGCATGATTTTGAGGTGTTACATCATTTATTATCTCAGCAACCTCTTCCTCTTTGAGAGGGTTGCCTTCTATTGCCGCTGTGCTAAAGATTGACCTGCGGGTTAATTCCTTTTCAAATTCTTGTAATTGGGCGGGAAGGATTGGAAGTTCGCTCAAGGAGTTGTACAGAAAGTGAAATTCAATTTCGAGGGGACGTACCTTTTCGTGCGAATAGTTATAGCTGAAAGGGAAGTTCCCAGACTTGAATGTTAGTACTTTTGTAACTTCCATCTTAACCCCTTAATTGTCATTTGATTTTATCGACTATACAATGAGATATGATAATCCAAACAAGAATAATGTCAACAAGGATGACAAGAGTGATGACTCAGAACGCCAAGATCACTGGTTGCAGGGGTTTTCCTGTGAACTTGTTCATGATAATAATGTTTGTTAAGCAGGAACGTTTCCTAGTGGAGAGTAAGAATCCACACCTGCAATCGAGTGAATCGATTTGTTATTGCTAGGCCCATTTCAATTCAGGTTTTTTATGTTGCTGTGCACATTCTGCAAGATAAGAGTTGATAAGATTCTGATATGGAATTCCAACCTCCTTTGATAACTCTTTAAAATAAGTAATTGTGCTAGTTTCAATACGAATTGAAATTTGTTTTTTTACTTTCTTTGCATATGCAGATTGGGAAAATTAGTGTGCTCTTGATTCAAAGCAATATTGCCCCTGTTCCCCTGTTTTTTACTGTTTTTATTTAGCTGGCAAAATGACCCTTATTAATTCACTATGCGGAGCCGCTTGTGGGGTGGGGAGAGGGAAAACCTCGTAGACCTTACCCGATTATCTTTTTCATTGTCCGTACAATGCGTTAGCTGTTGTTTGGATGGATAAGTTTAACTTGAGGAAAATAGGTTGTGAATTTTGCTATATCTCTGGTTATTAAATCAAAGGATGATACGGTGGCATGCGCTCCTATGAAAAAATCTGGCAAAGGTGCGTTTTTTGTCTCCTTGTTTTTTCTATATTTCAGGAATGCTTTTCCTGCTAAAAAAAGAGCTTCACGCGGAATTTCTATTACTTTTATGCCTATTTGCTCTACAGCTTTTTCTAGTTCTTCTATTTTGTTAAATCCAATTGACACCTCCGGGTAAACAATTGAATTTATGTATAAAGTGTTTGTTTGGCTGTATTGATCAAGTATTTTTTCTGACCAATTAGCCCAGTTAGCGTCATCTGTGAATAAGTCTAGCAAGATGCGCGAATCTATAAATACACCATTCATTATATTTCTCTGGTTAGATTCAGAATTTCATCCGTTGTCATTTTTGCAGAGGCAATACCACGAAATTTTTTGAATTTACTGCTTGATTTAGGTTTGGTGGTTTTAACAATATAAAACCTTCCATTGTCTTCTTGAAAATCAATGTCTGTTTCAGGGACAATGCCCAATTTTTCTCTGATACTTCTGGGAATTGTAACTTGCCCTTTTGTTGTTACACGCATATTGTCACCTCCAAGTGAGTGTTGGTAATACTACTGTAGTAATACTTTTCTTTCTGTGCAAGGTTTCCGGTAACAATTTTCTTAAAAGGGTTTATTATTGGGAAGATAACGAACAAGGTAGAATTGTTTTTAAAATATCAAGCAATTTGAAAGCAGCTTTCTTAAAAGGTATAAATCAGTCATCCAACCCAGTCATAAAAACGCACAGCGGGTTATTGTTTCTTGTTTCTTGTCCCCCATTGTTTCTTGAAATTGTGAAATTGGGGTCTGTCCCCCATTATTGTCTCCTTTACCTTGTTGGCATGTTGGCATGTCACGCTATTTACGGCCTTGTGATGAGAGTAGGAAACTCATGCTGTATGCTGTGAATTAACATATTTTTGAAGAATATCATTAATTCTAGTTTGCCAGCCTTTTCCTTGTGATTTAAAAAAGTCTAACACTTCAGGATTAAGGCGAATAGTAGTAGATTGCTTAGGCTTTTTTAATTTTGGGCGGCCACCCGAATTTTTAATTCCAGCATACATTTCTTGTTTACTCAAAGGACGTTCATCTTCATTCTTTCCGTCCCATACAAAGTCTCCCTTTGTTGGGGCAACGGCTGTAGCTTTTAAGATTTTTTCTTTCTGTTTATTCAAGTTCGTTTGCAAGCCACTCATGGTATACCTCCCTTTCTTCACGGCTGGCACGGCGAAAGCTAATGATTCGAGTACCATTTTTAGTGTGAACAACTGACAATACTGCCAAATATTCAAAGACATAGGCAAATGAATGGGTACGGTTTTCGTTGTTACGAATTGTATTTACATCAAGCCTGAAAGGACTTTCCAGTACATAATCAGCTACAGCAAAGTCCAGACCATGCTTTTCAAGATTTTTTTGCCTTTTAGATTCGTCCCACTGCATACTGGTTATTGTAGTTACATAAAGTTAATTTGTCAATACATGTGTTGACTGTTTTATTTCCTCTAATAAGCAATATTACAGAGTGTTAACCGAACTTTTTGCGAATAATTCCCAATCTCTTCTGTAACGGAGGTTTCCCGTTGAGGATAAAAATAGATATCACATAACATCAGTATGTTACA
>CAMZKN010000090.1 GCA_947311315.1 uncultured Desulfobulbaceae bacterium
AAAAACAACTCACTTCAATAAAAGCTATGTATGGCCTTCCACTGGTTAAAGATTTTCGTAAGATGCTATGCGACGGTTAGAATGGACTTTACCAACACTTTTGGAGAAGTTACCATTTTACCAAATAACACTTTCAGATTCCTCAGAAATACTCAAAATGGCAAAAATATGATAGAAAAGGATACACTTTCAATCCAGGAGTGGTGTCAACGTTACCCTCTGCTAAAACAACTTATCGCCTACGAGGAAGTACTCTGGCTTAATCCCGCCACTGAAGAAAGTGATCTCGCCCTCAGGAAAACCGGCCTCGACAGCAATGCAACCCAAAATGCCTCAGACAGACTGGAACGATTCCGGCCTTACATCTCTTCTGTCTTTCCAGAAACACGGAAGCACAACGGATTGATAGAATCACCGCTTCTGCCTATACCCGCTATGCAGAAAGCCTTAACGCAGAATGCCTCCATCGTCACGAAGCACAAACTCCTGCTCAAGTGTGACAATCTTTTACCAATATCAGGTTCAGTAAAAGCCAGAGGTGGTATATACGAAGTACTCAAACATGCAGAACAAATCGCCATCACAAACGACCTTCTCACAACAGATGATGATTATACTGTTCTCGCAGAACAAAGAATCAAAAAAGTTTTGAGCAACCATTCTATAGCAGTCGGATCAACGGGAAACCTTGGCCTGAGTATCGGTATTATGGGAACACAGCTTGGATTTCAGGTAACAGTTCATATGTCAGCCGACGGTCGCCAATGGAAAAAAGACCTTCTGCGCAAACACGGAGTAAAGGTTGTTGAATATGACGGAGACTACAGCCTGGCAGTCACTGCAGGACGCAAACAGGCAAAAGGAAACTCCCGCTGTTATTTCATCGACGATGAAAACTCTATTGATCTTTTTCTTGGTTATGCTGTTGCGGCCAAAAGAGTAGAAAAACAGCTGAATGATTTATCCATTACCGTCGACTCAAGCCATCCACTTTATGTCTATCTGCCATGTGGTGTCGGCGGAGGTCCTGGAGGGATTACTTTTGGCCTCAAGCAAGTCTTTGGAAACAATGTACACTGTTTCTTCGCCGAACCAACCCACTCTCCATGTATGCTCATCGGCCTGTACACAGGGTTACACGACAAGGTTTCAGTCAGGGATTTTGGTCTTGATAATAAAACAGATGCGGATGGGCTCGCAGTCAGCCGACCATCCGGCTTCATCGGGAAGACTATGGCGCCTCTTATTGATGGCGTTTTCACAGTAGATGATAAAGAGATGTATCGCATGCTCGCACTTCTTGCAGATACAGAAGGAATATGGATGGAACCATCGGCCCTGGCTGGAATGGCAGGAATGAGCAGAATCCTTTCTTCATCTGCTGTTCCCGATTATTCACAAATTGACGCCGCTACACACATCGTTTGGGGAACTGGTGGTAATATGGTTCCAGAAGAAGAGATGGATCGATATTATAAGAAAAACTGTACCGCAAGCAACTGGCTACCTTGAAAATTGATCTTTTACAAGGTAGCCAAATATTACTAACGCAGACAAGCTGCAAGTAAGTGCCTTGCAGGTATATGCCTATTTCCCCAGTTAAATACTTCACTCATTTTTCTTGTTTCTTATTACAGCTTTTATGTAGTAAGGCACTAAAAGAAACTACACGGTAAATTTTTCAATAAGCGTTTTCAAAGCGGTTGACAAGTTGCGAAGCTCTTCCGCGTTATGACGGACTTCACCTGTTCCGGTTGAGATATCTTTTACAGCCTGGTTCACCTCGGAAATATCGGCGGATATCTGTTGTGATACCGCAGAGCTCTGGGCTACATTTTCAGAAACTTCACCAATGCCCTCACCCGCCTGAACAATATTGGCAGTCAGTTCCGTCATGGTTGAGCTCTGCTCTTCCAGAGCTATGGCAATATCTGAAACAATGGTATCTATTTCTGTTATAATTTCAGAGATTTTTTTGATGCCATTAATCGTTACCTCGGTGGAATTCTGGATACCATCAATACGTGCCTTTATTTCACCGGTGGCATCGGCTGTCTGTTTGGCCAGATCTTTTATTTCGTTGGCGACAACGGCAAACCCTTTGCCTGCTTCGCCTGCCCGTGCTGCTTCAATTGTGGCATTAAGGGCCAGTAAATTTGTTTGAGCCGATATATCCGTTATCGTTTCAGTCACTTTACCGATATCTATTGCAGCACTCCCAAGTTCATCGACCTTACCGGAAATATCAGCCGCCTGCAGCACAGCATCTCCGGTAATCTTTTTGGCATTTGTGGTCGAAGTTTGAATTTCACCCACGGTTGAACTGATCTCTTCTGTAGCCGTTGTCATCACATTTACATTTGCAGCAGCCTGTTCAGTTGCAGCAGCTACCGATGTCATGGTCGAGCTCATTTCTTCGGCTGCGGCAGCGACAGCATCTGCACGTCCGGCAGAATCGCTGGAACCAGCGTCGATTTTCTCTGAAATTTCCGCCAGTCCAATGGAAGAGTTGTTGAGATTGGTGCTGTTGGTATTTATATCCCTGACCAGGGTTCGAACATTGGAGAAAAAAGAGTGCATATACGCACTAAGTTCAGCGAACTCATCCTGTACCGCGCTACGAAAGACGGCCTTACATTCACTGCACGACTCATATTTCCCATCAAGAATCATTGGGCACTGAATATGTTCAGCGGCGGAGCCTGCCTCCTCCCAGCAATACCCTTCTTTGCCGTACATCGAACAATCTTTCTTGCCACATTGAACTTTTTCAGAACAGTTAACCACATCAATAGATGCCATATCAACGTTCTGAGAAAGATCGCCCCTGCTTGCAGATTCAAGCAAATTATTAAGCTTTTTAATCGGACGATCAATTAATATAACAAAGAGAAAATAGATAAAACCCTGTATAAAAATAAGAACAAGTAGTCCAATAAAAACAGAGATCAAGGCACTCTTTTTAGCGGCTGCAAGAACATCTCCAATATCTTTTGGTATTGCCAAAACAGCAACAACATCTCCGGAAAAATCACGTACTGGCATATACGCCGTCAACAATTCTTTACCATTTTTCGTTACCCGCTTGGCCGTGATATCCTTTTCACCAGTCATAATTTTTTTAAGAAAAGGAAACTTCTTTGCAGGGATGGTTAAAGAATGGGTTTTGGCCTGGTATCTAAATCCATCCTTATCAGGAACAATTAATGAAATATCAACGTGGTAAATACCTTTTAGGTAACTTCTCCAAAAGTGTTGGTAAAATAAAGCGTGCGTTCGAACCCCTGCCCTTGTATGATGGGAAGCATGAAAAGCACATTCGATCAACTCACCAAAAACATTCCCAAAGAAGACAAAGAAAAT
>CAMZKN010000091.1 GCA_947311315.1 uncultured Desulfobulbaceae bacterium
TACAACAAAACACAAAAACAACTCACTTCAATAAAAGCTATGTATGGCCTTCCACTGGTTAAAGATTTTCGTAAGATGCTATGCGACGGTTAGAATGGACTTTACCAACACTTTTGGAGAAGTTACAAAAATAGAAGGTATTGACGCGGGATTAATCGAAAAAATACGCCCTTTTCTGAAATTTTAACGAGCCGGTTATTAAAAAAAACGGCCAACGATTGCCTTTTGCAAATCGATGGCCGTCACTGCATAAGAACCAGACTGTTTTGTAAGCCTTTACCTAACTGGCACTACTCAAAATTTCAGCTATGGCATCACACACATAATCTATATTGGCAGATGTCAAACCTGCAAGATTTATCCTGCCTCCACCAACAACATAGATGCTTTTGTTCGCCCGAAGCCAGGCGACCACATCATCACTCAAGCCACTAAAGGAAAACATACCGCGCTGGGCTGTAATGTAAGAAAAGTCTCCGCTTACGCCCCTTTTAGACAAACCTTCAACCAGCGCTACACGCATAGCTTTTATTCTTTCCCGCATGGCCGCCAGTTCTTCAAGCCATAGTTTGTGCAAATCAGGGTCACTCAGGATTGTCGCAACAACCAGACCACCATGTGCAGGAGGATTAGAATAAATGACCCGGATAGTCGCTTTTAAATGACTCATGGCAACCCCAGCCTCGGCAGCAGATGGACTGATTACCGTTAAGGCTCCTACCCGTTCATTATAGAGACCGAAATTTTTGGAAAAAGAACTCGCCACCAGAAAATCGATACCGGTCGCTGCAAATTCCACCACAGCGCAACGGTCTTCATCGACACCGTCACCAAATCCCTGATAGGCAAAATCAAGAAATGGTATCCATCCTTTTTCTTTGCCAATTGCCGCGACTTCTCTCCATTGCTCAGCATTGAGATCAACACCACTGGGATTATGACAACACGCATGCAATAAAACAATATCACCGGCGGGAACTGCCTCCAGACTTGTTACCATCGCCTTAAAATCCAGCGATTTTGATTCGGAATCATAATAGCCATATTCCGACAAGCCAAACCCTGCTGTTGTAAAAACACCCTTATGATTAGCCCAGGTTGGCTGACTGATCCAGACTTTTGCATCCGGATAGAATTTTTTTAAAAGATCACCGCCAACCCGTAGAGCACCTGTACCACCCGGTGCATGCACGGTAACTGCCCTGCCACTTGTCACCACTTCATTTGATGCGCCAAACAACAGCTTTTGAACTTCACGTGCATAGGCAGGGTCACCTGAAATAGGCAAATAACTTTTGCTGCTCTCTTTTTCGAGCAATAATTTTTCAGCGGCTTTTACAACCCCGAGAATTGGTGTATTGCTCTTTTCATCTTTGTACACTCCCACACCAAGATTAACCTTCTGCGGATTCTGATCATTTTTAAAAGCATCAGTCAACCCGAGGATGGAATCAGCCGGAGCTGCCTCAATATTCTGCCACATATACTCCTCCACAAAAGATAACTATTGAATGTATTAACAATTTCTCAATGAAAGACATTATTCATCTGCTGTATTTCATCCTTTTTACCAATTGCAACAATTACATCACCGGCATTAAATATCTCCTCAGGGCCGGGGCTAAATACCATTTCACCTGATTTCCTCTTTATTGCAACGATAATTACGCCAAACTCCTGGCGTATTTTGCTGCCCATAACTGTCTGTCCTGCAATGGAAGCCCCTTCAGCAATAACCGCTTCTTCCATCTGCAGTCCAAGATCATTATCTATCATGGTTTGATCAAGAAAATCAACTACAGTCGGTTTATGCAGGATTTCCGCCATTCTTTTTGCCCCCATCTGGTAAGGGCAAACCACCCTGGAAGCTCCGGCCCGCAACAGTTTATTCTCATTTTTTACATCTGAGGCCCTGGATAAAATAAAAATATCAGACCGAATGCCTTTTGCCGAAAGAGCAATAAAGACATTGTCCGCATCCGAGCTGACTGCTGTAACCAGCCCCTTTGCCCTATCGAGCCCGGCAGCCTTCAGTGCATCATCAGATGTGGCATCCATATTGAGGTAGAGAACATGCTCCATTTCCAGTTGTTTTACAAGATCAGCATCCTGCTCAATGACCACCATTTTCATTTTTGCAACAATCAATTCCCGTACAATAGTTCTACCAATACGACCATAACCACAAATTATGTAATGATCTTTCAGTGCCGATATCTGCTTTTCCAATTTCCTTCTCCCAAGAATATTTCTCAGTTCTCCTTCCACAATTATACGTGCAACCTGCCCCAGGGTATAGGTCAAAAGACTGATTCCGGAGATGATAATAACGATGGTAATCCCTCTGCCGATCGGCGAGAGAGGTTTTACTTCAGAAAAACCGACCGTACTGATGGTGATAAGCGTCATGTAGAAGGCATCAAACACCATCATATCTTCAAAAAAGACATAACCGGAAGTGCCAAAAACGATGGTAACAAATAAGAAAAAAAGAGCAATTTTCAGTTTACGGTATTCCATAGCCGTGGAAGGTGATTTCACCAAAATATAATAATCTTACCCATGTGCGTACATATCAAGAATCAAACAAGGTAATACCACGAAATCACCTCGGATGCCACGGCTTTCAAACTGCTGCCAATAACAACTCTGCCAGGCAGACGGCGATTCTCACTGTACATTTTTTCAAAGACAGGAATTCTATTGCCAGGAAAATCACTTTACGATAGGATACAGGCCCTGTAAAAATGGCTGGGATTAGACAAAAGCCAGAGCCTGTTAAATTACTGATACGTCCTGATTATTGAAATGAAGTGGTGACACACAATGAGTGAACATAGTCTACGGGTAGAAAAAATCGGCGGCACAACCATGTCCCGCTTTGGGGAAATCCTCAACAACGTTATCCTGAAAAATAAAAATGATGTGTACAACAGAATATACGTTGTATCTGCATACTCCGGCATTACCAACGAACTTCTCGAGCATAAAAAAACAGGTCAGCCCGGCATCTACCAAACCTTTGCCCAAAACGAAGATTTCCAGCCTGCCATGATCAGACTGCAAAACGAACTCTGCGAACTGAACAGTAATTTCAAGAAAATCGGCCTTGATGTCGAAAAAGCCAACTCGTTTATCTGTGAAAGAATTTTATTTGCAGTAAATATTCTTAAAAGCATGGATAACGTTCTCTCTTCCGGTTATGTCAACCGCACCGAACTCCTTCTGGCGGCCAGGGAACTTCTGTCCTCAATTGGCGAAATGCACAGCGCTTTTAACAGCGCAAATATTCTCCAGTCCCTGGGCTACAACGCTATTTTTGTTGATCTGAGCGGCTGGAAAGACCGTCGCGAACGAACCATTGACCAGAGGATTAAAACTACATTTGGTGAGCTTGACCCCAAAACATCCATCTGCATTGCCACTGGCTACACCAAAGGAACTGAGGGTATTATGCGTGAATTTGACCGCGGTTACTCTGAGGTTACCTTTTCAAAGATCGCAGTTCTCCTTGGTGCAACAGAAGCGGTTATCCATAAGGAGTATCACCTCTGCTCCGGTGACCCTATGATCATCGGCAAGGAAAATGTCCATCCGATATGCAATACCAATTTTGATGTGGCCGATCAGCTGGCGGATGTGGGAATGGAGGCCATTCATCCCAAGGCATCAAAGCCTCTGGAGATTGCAGGCATAGCAATTCGCGTGATGAACGCCTTTGATCCAAGCCACAGCGGTACTCTGATCACCAAAGACTATATTTGCCCAAATTTAAAAACAGAAGTCGTTACCGGTTCCCAGGCTGTAACATGCCTTGAAATTCACGACACTCGAATGGTTGGTGAAGTGGGATTTGATATGCAGATCATGATGGTGTTGCAAAAGCACCATATCAGCTATATCAACAAGGCAACCAATGCAAACACCATAGATATTATTATTCATGAAAAGGACTGCTCTCCTGAATTAATACAAGACATGGAAAAACAGTTTGAAGTGGTCACAGTACAGGAACTTGCAATTGTCTGCGCTATCGGCTCCAATATCGCCAAACCTGGAATACTGGCAAAAGCAACCAGGGCACTGGCCGAAGCAAAAATTAATATTCTCACTGTCTCACAAACCTCACGACAGACAAATATGCAGTTTACCATTCACCGTGACCATTTTGTCCTGGCCCAACGTGTTCTGCATCACGCTCTTTGTGAATGTGAGGAGGAGGTTTAATGGCCGGTGCCAGATAATAATTAATCACAGCACATTCACTCGAATCTCTTCGGCAAGCGCCTCAATTTCGCCGGCAATCACTTCACTCTCTGCCGTCTCCTGAACAGCAAGTGTAAGTTTTGCCGAAAAGACCATGTCGTTAATACCTTCCATCGTAAAGCGCTTACACTCCATCGCCTCAACTCCAATATCAAGGTTGGTAAGAATATTACTAAGGTCGCCGGTAAGTCCAGGTCTGTCGATACAATCAACCATTAGCTGAATTGTTTTTGTCGCTTCATTTCCAATTACATTGGTATGCGCATAGATAAACTGCAGGTCGGGAAATTTTTTCTCCAACGTCGACTTTAACTGTACTTCCTTGTTTTTATCGACAGCCACGCTCATGATTGCAGCAAATTGACCGTCAAGTTTTATGAGTTTACATGCCAGCCATGAGCCACCAGCACGTCGAGTGGCTTGAGCCAATGATTTAATTACTCCAGGAATGTCACGTCCTGAGACTGTTGTTAAAAAATTACGACTCATACTCTTCCTCGGATCATATATGCACAGTGAGTTATTATTTTTACCGTTCACACTCTACCACATTTTGCCAAACAACTCTATTAGCCCCTTTTTCATCATGCACACCACCTATTGCTTCACCCAGTGTATAAAGACCTGAAACAGCAGTTTCCGAATTACCATTAACATTTATATCCCCGTTCTGAGAACGTAGAATCGGAGAGGCGAGCATCGGCTCTTTACTGATATCAGTCCCATAACGTTCAAACTGGATAAACTTGACGGATAGCGCCTCAATCATCGATGAATCAAGCTAGAGACCAACCCGGCCAGTTGGTGTAACACCGCTTGCAATAATTACCGCCGTAGCTTTAACAATAGAAAACTCTTTGGTTTCCATATTATAAAGGATACCATCTCCAGCATTTCCAAAATGTATTACTTGTCTGCCAATTGTCCGAATAAGCCAAATTGAGCCATATACATCACTTGGCGAGGGCTGAAATCCATCTCTTCTTCCATGGGGCACACTGAATACAAAGGTTTTACACTTCCACCACTGAGTTCATTGAGGTCCACAATCAATTGTATAAAAAGAGTCTGTCCTGCAATCATTAATGTCATATTCTTCCTCTTTAAAGATATGTAGGAAGTTTTCTCACACTATAAGCCCCGGCTTTTGGAATTTTTCGACACAGCTTATACGTTACTATATCAGCAAGTTAGAAGTCTTTAGTGTAACTTCTCCAAAAGTGTTGGTAAAATAAAGCGTGCGTTCGAACCCCTGCCCTTGTATGATGGGAAGCATGAAAAGCACATTCGATCAACTCACCAAAAACATTCCCAAAGAAGA
>CAMZKN010000092.1 GCA_947311315.1 uncultured Desulfobulbaceae bacterium
ATCTTTAAGGTACGATAAACTTGACGCCTCAGACAATGTACGTTTGATTTGGTTTTGAATATTCATGCATCAAGTATGCACGATTCAGACTTAAATGTCCAGACTAATACTGTGGGTAATAGGCAGTACTAGTGTCCGTCCAGAAACGGCCTTTTTCTCCTGACTCTTCAGAACAAAAATGCTCCTTTCTGGATAGACAATACCTAATATGCCATATGGCCTAAAGACTTCATAATAAGGGCAAAGCCCATGGCAAACATGCCGCTAAGCCCCATGCCGCATGAGAAACCGGCGAGAAGTACAGGTGCATATTGTCGCCACATCGGACCATACTTTTTCAGGAAAAAATACCTCCCAAGAAATGCCCCTGCCACTTCCAGGATTAATCCATGCGGGGTTGATTGACCAAGCCCTCTTACCACGCCGTATATCAGTAGCACCGGTAGACCAAACAGGCTGAGAATACTGTACATCAACAGGCCGAAACCAAGTCCGGAAAAAACAGTTGTACCATTGAGAGCCTGATAGAACATCGAGTTTCCTTCAAGGGTTGAGGTCTGCATCAAAAGAGTATTGAGGGCCTGCAGGTGCCAGAGTTCCTGGGCAAAAGGATAGTTCGCAGAAGGTATCGGTGCCAGTCGCCAGATAAATTGTGAAAAAACGAGGCTGGCTATCATGACAATGGGAAAGACGAGAAGTTCTGCCTTAATTATTCCACGAATGGATGTTCCGGTGAGTTCAATTTGGCGAAACTGGACAGTTGCTTCTCCATAATTATGAATGGGAATCGGGGCGTACCATATTTCTATCCCCTGGTAGCCAAAAAAATCTGGCCCCCGCTATAAAACTTGCCTCTCGGACGAGTGGTAAGCTGACAAACTGCCCGGCAATTCCCTCCATTCTCGCCGTAATGTACGAGATGATAGGGGTGTAAATAAAGCCATAACCGAGGAAAAATATCCAGGGAAATGATGGCACAAGCCAGACGCAGAGGCCAACATAGGCAAGAGTTGAAAAAAAGTAGATACCGATTGCAATCCAAAAATTGAAATCTCCTCTGCCGGCAGGAGGATTGAAAAGATCGTGGAGTGTACCACGGTTACTGTCCTTGTCTTTGAATGATCTGACAACAGACCAGATGCCGATTGCGCCTATGGCAAGTCCCAGGCCGATGCCAAAACTCATATAAAAATCAAAGTTGTTTGCAAAAACGGTGTCGACGGTCTCCATTCCAGGATGCCAGCGGGTAAGAACACCTGCCGAGTAGAGGATCGGATTAAGAATAATGGTGATAATGAGACCGATCAGACCGCCGATTACGGCCCAGAAGGGAAGAACCATACCTATAAAAACAAGACCCAGGTCGAGTTGTAATCCAGTGGCAACAGCTGGAAGGACGTCTTCCGTGTAGCGGGTAAACTCAATCCAGGGTATGGGAATGAGCCTTATCTGTTCGGTAAATATGAGGCCGGAGACGATGGGCAGTAAGACGTAAATAAAACCAAAAGCAAGACCAATGACACCGCCGATGGAAAATACACGCCATTTCCAGCTCTGCTTTTTTTCCTCAGCTGATTCAGCAAGAGCCATGGTGCCAAGGGCGGCTACAGGTGCCATGGGGAAAGGGAGTTTTTCAACGTCGGAGGTGATCCGGTAGAGTGCGTAACCTAGTCCAAAATGGTCGATTCGCTGGATGATCTGTGAACCGACAAGAAGGAGTATGGGAATCAGCCAGTCACGGTGGAAAAACGTTCGTTCCACCATTGATTGTGAGCCTGGCCCCGGGGCGACCCACGTGGGAATAAACTCGGTGACACCAAGCATTCGTGCCACATCAGATTGTACCAGATACTGATTCCAGAGCAAGCCGGAAAAAGGTGATGCCAGGGCGGCTCCGGCCATATAGTAGAGAAGAAATATTTCCTGTTGTTTGAGATCGGAATGTGCTCTTTTGGCGATTTCGGCAAAGAGTATGATTGTCATCCAACGGGCAGCTGGGCCAATTCCCTGGCCAATAACCAGCTGAAGATACATCGATCCTGGCATCATGAGAAAGCCGATGAAGATGGCGCCTATGATGGTCTTCCAGTCGAACCCCTCCTCAAAATGGTCGGGCGGCGGCAGGAGATCTCTATATTCTTTTAGTTCTTTGTCGTCATACATAGGTTTGTATCCGGAGTCATAGAGCCTTAACACCCATTAAGGTGTTAATCGGGGAGTACCTGATAGCTGATATCGGTAAAGAGTCCGACAAGGGCCCAGCCTCCTCCCATAAGAAAATCGCCAATAATAAGACCGATAAAAAAATACTGGAGTTTTTTAAACAGTGTTATGCCTCCGTATCGCATGCAGAGTGCATTGCAGGCCCAGCCAATAAAGAAACTGACCCAGAGGATACGCATGGCCGAACTGTAGGCTGTAAGATAGCCAATTGGATGGATCGGCCACCAGTAAAGTCTATGATAGCAGACAACAAGTGCGAGCATGACAAGCGCGCCGACGATGGCAAAGATGAAAATCCAACTTCCTGTTGTTGTCTCTGTCGAGACAAGCCTGAAAATATTTTCATATACTGTAGTTGTTGTTCTGGTGGCCCAATCCAGCTGTAATTCACGCATACCGTACCGATAACAAAGAGTCATCATCGCAAGAATTGAGGCGGTCATGGATGCGACAATGGTCAGCGCCAACCCGGTGAATAACAGCAGGGCAGGTTTTTGGTTCTGGTGCAGGTGTCGTCCGTGTAACAGTGACGGCATAAGAGATTCCCCGAGATCTACAAAGAGAACTTTCTGGCTGATACCCGCGAGCAGACCAGATACCCCGGCAAACATCTTGGCGCCGAAAAGGGCGATAAGTCCGTCGGTTGGGGCCGCCGTCAAGGTAAAATAGGCAAGGCCGCCCTGACAGATGATGCGGGTTGCAACCAACATGATCATAAAAAATGCACCGACCACAAGAACGGCGGTGGTTGGAGCCATACCCAGTCGTATATACCAGTAAATAATCAGTATAAATCCAATGGCTGCACCCCAGAAGGAGATGCGTACATCGAACCATTCAGTTCTCTCTTCCGGTGGCTTGCTGAGAAAAAAAGATTGTTTGCACACATCAAAAAGGTGGAGTCGTGCCAACCACACGAGAAAGAGAAAGAATATGCCATAGGCTCCAATCATCTGCATCTCTTCAGGGCGGGCCAATGTGGGGCCAAAGGTGATTCCCAGTTCGGAAACGGGAATCGCATAGCCCAGGAGATCGAGAACTCCGTAGAGCAGGGCACCCGCCAGAAAAAAGAACCAGAATGAAAAAGAGATTTGCCTGGAGGTGAGGAAGGCAAATCCGATAAATGCCGGATAAAAGTAGAGTTTTAGTTTATGAAAGCCGGTAAATATTCCGGTTTTATCAAAATATGGCCCCGCCAGGACAAGCGTTGGAATGGCTGGAACCGAGGGGAAGTAGAGGTTTAGGCCGTTCATCAGGTGGAGAAATATGGGAATGGCAAGTCCGGTGAGCAAAAAACGGTTAAGAAAGAAGCTTCCCGTTGAGCCGTCATCTATTGATTTACCTATCATCTCAGGGACTTTGAGTAGTGGAAAGTTCATCCGTTCATTGTGAATCCACTGCTTTGAAATGATATTAATGAGAAAAAGCATCACAAAATAGGTGAGCAGTATAAAGACTCCCCAGAGGGCAAGTGAGGGTATCCAGGCCGCCCAGGGGATGGCAGTGGTTATTTCCAGCCAACCCATTCTGCGTCCACCTGTTATTCCATTATAGAGAAGTTCTATTGCCTGGTGATCTGTTGGAATGAGAGCCGGTGGGATAAGAGGATGCAGTATATCCTGCCAGCGGTTACCTTCCGTTGCAAAATGGATGGGTGCTGTCAGGTTAACAAGAAAGGTACGGGCAAAACCGGTATAGGCAATACCGGAGCCGATGACCATCTCAATCCAGGTAACAAGCAATTCAGGGCCTGTGAAAAGTGGTGTTGAAGAACGAAAGAGTCGGCGACTGATACTGACAAAAATGGCAAGCAAAAGGAAAATAAAAAAAGGTGCAAGTGGAAAATGTCCGCCACCCAGAGGCGTTGCCCGCAGGTATATATTATTGTAAGGCGTCAAAAGGCAGATTGCGACAGCCAGAATAAGACCGAGCAGTGGTGCCCGCAAGCGGATAGGTGGGGAAGGTTGTTTTTCAGTCATTTTCGGCAATAACGTTTTGAAAATCGATTTTCAGTTGTTCATGTGTTGCATCATCAAGGGAACGCCAGACAAGCAACTGTTTTCTCACCTCGTGGAGAAATGCGGTGTTGATTCGTTGCCAGACTGTTGATTCACCAGACAATCTGTGCAGGGAAACAATGATTTCCAGGAAGTTTTCTCCTTCATTGGCGGGTCGGAACTGTATGTCGATGGTTTGCATTATACCAAAATCAAATGGAGCAAGCCAGACATTGGATCGAAGGTGCAGGCAGTTAAAGTCCTGTTGACCCTCGGAGTCTGTAGTGCTTGTGACAATATCATCGACCGTAGAGCAGTTGAATACAACTTCTACTTCGCCTGTTGAAAAAAGTCCGTGGGAAATATCCTGATGGCCGTACAGGTAATTGTAAAGGAATCCTCCAATACTCTCTTTTTCCTGAAATTTCATTAAAAATGGTAGAGTGACATGGATGGTATTGTCTATGGGGTGTGGTAGTTTAAATGTACGGTTGACGTCCGGGATAGCTATGCGGGCGGCAACTTTAGATGGGTACAATACCGAGATGAGCACAACACTCATAACTAGAACCATGGCTGCAACTCCGGCCATGGACGAATAGTTGACGGTAATACCTTCCCAGAGTGAGGTTGTTGAGAACAGTGCTGCAGATACCTGTGCCACCAGGTAGCCGAGTACAACTGAGATGACTGCAAGGGCCATGGCCTCGGCTACAAAGAGAAAACTGACATGTGACGGCGCCAAACCAACGGAGGTGTATACGCCTATCTCACCTTTGCGTTCGTATACAGAACTGATCATGGTATTCAGCACGATGAGAATTGAGATGAGGAGAGGAATAATAATATTTGGCACACCGCTATAATTCATGGTGTCGCTGATATTATATAACCAGACACCATCATCCTCCCCTGTGAATAGAGCCAGACTGAAACGATCCGAAAGTTGGGTGGCCAGGGTGCCGATTTCAGCAGCGCTGGCAGGTTTTACGGCAATATTCTTCAGATGACCGCCCGCTGCCAGCAGTGTTTTTGCCGGGATAATGGCGGTCTGGCTTGCCGGAATGTGCTGGTACCTGCTCTGGAATGAACGAATATCATCGCCGGACTCCAGTGCATCCTGTTCTTCTTCACTTATTTCCTTGCCCGCCTCGTCGGGGAAAATAACCGGAGTGAGTGGTTCGCCATCCAGATCAAGTGCTTTTTCGTAGTCGTCAGCCTTGAAGGTGCCGATGACGGTAAAAGGTGCCCCCCACAAGGATATTGTCTGGTCACCTGATGCTGTTACTCCGAGTCGGGTAGCCATCTGTTCTTCAAGGATAATAACACGTCTGTCCTTGTCGTTGAACCAGCGTCCGGATGTGAGAAGAGTATCAAGTCTGGTCACATATGCCTCATTGGGACTAAGTCCAACAAGGCCCTGAATTTCAATTTCCGTGTTGCCTTTTCGCAGAGGGATACGTGTCGGGCGAGTGACGTTTGTTCCTTCGAGCCAGACCCGTGGTGCCGGTTTGTTTATGGCCGTCATGCTGGTAACAAGGATGTCGGCGGCCTGGGGTGGCAGGCTGTCCCAGTTCATTTTTTTAAGCAGGAGCCCCTTGTAAGGTGCTTCGGCCTGAAAGGGGAGGCGTACCTGTTTCTGGCTGGATTTGATTGTAGTAAAACTCATATTGTGAAGGTGAGAATAATGAGCGTCGTACAGGTCAGTATTGTTCTGATTCTCCTCCTGCGAAGATTGGAAACACCGAGAAAAAAAGCGGCCACAAATGCTTTCCAGCGGCTGATATCTTGAGATTTTCTGTGGGTCGCCCGCCGTTGCAGCAGGATCATTTCATCTTCAAATCGGAAAAAGATGATGAGCGTCACCATAAACGACAGCCCGATGATGAAAAAAGCAAGAATAACAACCATGGGGCTGTAGGCCAGGTCGAAAGCGGGGTGCACATTGTAAATAATGGTAATGAGCAGGACAAGAATGGTGGAGAAACCGACAATTCGCTTATAAATGGAAGCGAAGTTAAAGAGAAATCGCTCCATGACAAAGGCAAAGGGTACAAAAAGGGCTATGTAGAAAAGGACGCCGAAGAGGACATCTTTTTGCGTTTTTTCCACCTGGACATACACTCTTGCCGCAAGTGCCAGAGAGTCGGCGGCAGTTTTTCGGCTTACTGAGTAATTCAGCTCCTTTAATGCCTTGCTGCTGGTCGCATGAGCACTCAGGCCTCTTTTTTTCAGGGTATTGATCTTTTCATCGTAGATACCATGGGATTCCAGGTTCTCAATCCGGGGGGCAAGGAGATTCCATTCATCCTGTGCAGCATGAAAAATGGTGTTGGGAAGAGATGGATAATTGTCTGTCAAATATCCTGACCCCATCGGCTTTTTGTCTGAACCATTGGTCAGAATCATCTTGTTGGTGAGCACCGTGTCCGAGAGGGTGAGTTTGAGCAGGGTTCCCGGTTCGGTATAGATTGAAGCAATGATGGAATCCCTGGTGTCAATGCGGCTGTACCAGTAATGTTCCGGGGGAGCATCGCGTCTGCCGTCAAAGAGATGCAGCTTGGTCATGTAGCTGAGGTTACGTGGTTCCAGCAGGTCAAAAAGTGTTGTTTCACGGCAGTTGAACAGCACCAGGTCTGTTTTCATTGACTTGCGCAGCAGTTTCAGCCTGTAGTTTCGTTTGCCGGTTTCTTTTTTGTCAATAGCCCAGATAACCTTGCCGGTTTTTTCGTTGAAGCGGTAGCCTTCGATTATCATTTTATCGAGGACATTTTTTTTATCGGCAAGTCCCTTAAGTAACTTCTCCAAAAGTGTTGGTAAAATAAAGCGTGCGTTCGAACCCCTGCCCTTGTATGATGGGAAGCATGAAAAGCACATTCGATCAACTCACCAAAAACATTCCCA
>CAMZKN010000093.1 GCA_947311315.1 uncultured Desulfobulbaceae bacterium
AAAACAACTCACTTCAATAAAAGCTATGTATGGCCTTCCACTGGTTAAAGATTTTCGTAAGATGCTATGCGACGGTTAGAATGGACTTTACCAACACTTTTGGAGAAGTTACAGTTTTTCTCCTCTTTTATACATTTTCATATAAATGGAGGGTAATTTTTCTTTTTTCAATCCGGCAATAACCTCATCAATCTGGTAACTGATTCGAAAATGTTGAACAGATATGGTGTTGTCTGTCAGTTCAAGTGTAGCGCAACTTGCTCTCGGGTCTTTGTCGAACATTCTACCAACGGAACCGGGGTTAATAAAAATGGTACCAGAAACAGTTTTACAATAGGGCGTGTGGGAGTGCCCTGTAATAATCACATCACAACGGGCCTGTCCTGCAAGTTGTCTGAACCGGCTCTTCTGCGTTGTGTCAAAAAGAAATTCATCAGGATCAGCGGGGCTGCCGTGGAAAAGGCAAATCCTGATTTTTTTTTGTTTGGGCACCTTGGCAGAACAACGCATTTTGATTCGTGCTGATTTTTTCAGGCTGAACAAATATGACGTATTGGGTTGGTTGAGTATTTCTGCAGTGGAAGTGTACATTATCCTTTTTTCTTTTTTACGTGGCTTTTTAAAGGATTTTCCTTTGAGGAGTTTGATCACTTTTCTATCGGTATTACCAAGAATGGAAATCACCTTATGTTGTTGTAACCATTGCAGTGTCTCATTGGCAAAGGGCGCATAAACCAGAGAATCACCACAATTGACAATATACTTGAACGAGGAAAGATCAAACTTCTCAGCGATACTTCTGAGGGCCGGATAATTTCCGTGGATATCTGAGAGCAGTAATATTTTAACTGTCATTTCTGATTTTCTCCGCGGTATTTTGGCGTTTTGATTTATGGGTACCTTTATAGAAGTGGGGCGATTAGGAGGACGACATTTTCCTTGAATTTTTCAGCCCATTTTCTCTTTGTAAATTCTTTTGTATCCAGCTCTTCGGACTGGCTGAGGTATCCTTCTTGAATAGTACGTAATTCTTCTGTGAACTCAGGGCAGTAGATAAATAAAGTTGCTTCAAAATTGAGCCAGAAACTACGCATATCCAGGTTTACTGAACCGAAGAGTGAGAAGTCTCTGTCAACGGTTATAGTTTTGGAGTGGAGGAGGCCGCCATCAAAAAGGTATATTTTGACTCCGGCTTCTGCCAGTTCTTCATATCTTGCACGGCTAGCATACTGTACAAGCTTTGAGTCGTTATTTTTGGGGACGATAATTTTAACGTCTACGCCACGCCAGGCGGCTGCCTTTAAAGCAGCAAGCAAAGGTTCATCGGGGATGAAATAGGGTGTGGTCATGATCAATTCGTTTCTGGAGGCATATATTGTTGTCAGAAGCAGACTATGGATCGCCTCCGGTGAAAATCCGGGACCCGAGGGGACGAGTTGCACTGCAGAGACACCTGTTTCCGGGCAGGGATGGATGTCTCCGATCGATCTAACAGTGTCAAAATCCTGTAGAAGAGATTCCGAGCGAAATTGACCGATATTGGTTTCCAGGAACCAGTCACTGATAAAGGTGCCGGCGAGGCTTTCCACAACTGGTCCATTTATTTTGACCATTAGGTCGATCCAGTTTCCGACTCCCGCATCCTTTTTAAAAACATCAGGGTCAACCATGTTTTGGCTGCCTGTATACGCAATGGCTCCATCGATGACTACAATTTTACGATGGTTTCGTATATCAATTCTTGAAAAAAGAGCTTTGAGAATACCGGCTGGAAGTGATTCCTGTATTTTAATACCGGATTTTTTCATTGTTGCCACAGTCTTACTTTTGAGAAAGTCTCTACTGCCAATGGAATCGAGAAGAAGTCTGCAGGTAACGCCTCTTTCAGCAGCTTTTATGAGTGCGTTTATGATATTATCCACACTGCCACCTTCCTCCCAAATATAAAACTGCAGATGACAGGTTGAGGTGGAGTGAGCGATGGCATCAACAATAGAGTTTATGATATCTTCAGGTTTTGTGATGAGAAAGAGTTCATTCCCTTTCATTGCAGGGATTCCCACAAGGGTTTCAGCTTGATGGTGCAGGGAAGACAGCTTTTTACTTGGTGTTGTCCATGAGGCGGAGTCTCGATCCTTTAGGGTTTTCAACCAATGTTGATAGTGATTAAATGAAGCTTTTGCCCTTTCTATCCGTCGTTCCGAGATTCTGTTTTCTCCAAAAAGCAGGTAGAAAAAACCACCAAGAAAAGGGACAACAAGAATGACAATAAGCCAGGCAAGGGATACTCCATATGGGCGTTTTCGCATTATGACTCTTAATGAAAGTCCAAAGCGTATAAATAAATCAGTAAGCAGTATAACTGTTGATAAGAGGCTGTAGCTCCAGTGTAGGTCTTGTACATCCATAATAAAATACTCTGTATATTCGTGCTGATTTCTTAAGTTTTTTGCATTTTTTTTTATTGTTGTTTTTAAAGTAGCATAATTGGATTGATAAGTGGTAGATGTATTTGTAACTATAAAACAGTACATTTTCTGCCAGCGATCAATCCTTACATTGAGCAGGTGATCTTGAATAATGAAAGAGGAGCATTATGAAAGTAAATGGGTTTTCTTTTTCGGCTGTGAAAGCAGGTGTTCGATATCCCGACCGGCTCGATATCGGCTTGATCTATTGTGATCATTCCTGTGTAACAGCAGGAGTACTCACCACAAGTCAGGTTCAGGCTGCACCGGTAGTGATCGATGAGGAACGACTTAAAAACGGACAGACTCAGGCAATTCTGGTGAACAGTGGCTGTGCAAATGCCTGTACCGGAATAAAAGGCATGGAAATTGCGCAGGCGACCAGTCGTTTAATGTCAAATGCACTGAATATTTCAGACGATCTTGTTTTGCTTTCATCTACCGGTGTCATTGGGGAACAGCTCAATCTTCAGGCGTTTGAGACAAACTGTGATGCTCTTGCCGATGGTCTCGCACCGGATAAATTTGAGCAGGTTGCCAGGGCCATTATGACAACCGATACCGTAATGAAGACAGCCAAAACTACTCTAACAATCGATGGCAGAGATGTGGAAATTGTTGGTATGGCCAAGGGTGCTGGTATGATTATGCCCAATATGGCTACCATGCTTTCATTTGTGTTGACGGATGCAGATATTCATGTTGATGCGCTGCAGGAATTGCTTACTGAAGGCGTTGAACGAACATTTAACAGAATTACAGTTGATGGTGATACCAGTACCAATGATATGGTGCTGGTCATGGCCAGTGGCGCTGCAAAAAACTTGACGATAGAGAAGAGTCGTTTGTCTGATTTTCAGGCGTTTAAAGAAGGATTAACAGTAGTTTTGAAGGATCTGGCCCTGCAGATTGTTAGAGATGGTGAAGGAGCAACAAAGACCATTACTGTAAAGGTGTCGGGAGCAAAAAGCGATGAAGATGCTGAGAAAATAGCCAGAACAATTGCAAATTCGAGTCTGGTGAAAACCGCATTTTTTGGTGAGGATGCCAATTGGGGCCGCATTCTTGCAGCCATGGGGCGATCTGGTGTACTGTTTTCTCCTGACCTGGTTGATGTATATTTTGACGATGTATGTATTGCAAAAAACGGGTTGGCCGTTGGAGCATCTGCCGAAGAGGCTGCCACCGGAGTTTTGAAGGAAAAAGAATTTACTCTATCTGTTGATTTAAAAAATGGAACGTGTTCTCAGGAAATGTATACCTGTGATTTCTCACTCGATTATGTCAGGATAAATGCTGATTACAGATCCTGAGAGAACACGAAAGGAGGCCAATTGAAGCAGCTTTATTTGATACGTCATGCAAAGTCGAGCTGGGCTGATCCGCATTTAACCGATTTTAAACGGCCTCTTAACAAACGGGGTAAAGCCAACGGTCCTGAAATGGCCAGGCGTTTATCGGTGCGGGGGATTCACCCCGCTTGTATTGTCTCAAGCCCTGCCAAGCGGGCAAAAAAGACTGCACGTTTTATGGCAGCGGGCACAGGCTACGATAAAAATGATATTATCTTCCTTGAAGATTTATACTTCGGGGAGATATGGCATCATTTGAATATCATAGAAACATTTCTAAAAATAAATGATATCCTGTTTTTAATCGGCCATAATCACACTATTACTGATCTTGCTAATTTTCTTACTGGAGAATCACTGTATAACGTTCCCACGTGTGGTATTGTTGGTGTTGAATTTTCAGATAAGAAAGGATTTTCAAGAAAAAAGGATTCGGGAAATATGCTTTTTTTTGATTACCCCAAAAAGACAGACTCCAATACCATTATCCGATAAAATGAGTGTCGAAATTCCAAATTGTGTGCAATGTATTCATTACTACGTTACTTATCAGCCATCACAGCCTTATGGATGTAGGGCGATGAAATTTAAAAGTCGCAGGCATCCGGCACAGTTGGTATATGAAACTTCAGGTATCGCCTGCCAGCTTTTTTCCAGTAAAAAATCATCAGCAAACAGTTCCGGTTCATCCAGAGTTGCGTAATTTCATAAGGCATATTTTTTTAGATGGAACCAGATAAAAACAACGGGAAGTCAAGTTCTTTGAAAGATGGATTTGTCTTACTTTTAAAGGATACATGGTTGACCAGCTGGGAGTTGATACGGATAACTGTCCCGGTTGTTATCATAACCCGGATACTCGAGCAATTCGGACTGATTTCGTATTTCAGCATGGCCCTTGAACCGTTGATGGGATTACTAGGTTTACCGGGATCTTTGGGCTTGGTCTGGGCTACAGCAATGTTGACCAATCTTTATGGGGGGATTGCAGTTCTTGCGGCTCTGGCACCAGGGCTTGATATAACAGATGCGCAGGTAACTGTACTCTGCTCAGCAATGCTCATTGCCCATGCATTACCGGTTGAACTCAGTGTGAGTAAAAGAGCAGGTGCGAACCTGTTACCTATTGCCGCGATCCGGCTGGTGGGTGCTGTCACCTATGCGTATATCCTGAATAAAATATGTCTCCATTTTGACGTCTGGCAGGATAAAGCCGTTTTACTTTTTAAAGGTACCACGGAGTCATCAGGTCTTGTACAGTGGGGAATCGGGCAGATACAGAACCTTGGCATGATTACTATTATTATATTCTGTATAGTTCTCTTTATGCGGTTGTTCAGGGCGATTGGAATTCTTACGCTACTTGAACGATTACTGGCTCCTGTTCTTCCTGTTTTTGGTATGGGGCACCATTCAGCGCCCATAACCGTCGTTGGTATGGTTATGGGGTTGGGGTATGGAGGGGCTCTCATCATTCGAGAGACAGCCAGTGGCAAGATCGGTAGGAGAGAGGTTTTTAATGCCATGGTTCTGATGGGGCTTTGTCATGGACTGGTGGAAGATACATTGTTGATGGCGGCAATTGGTGGAAAATTTGGTGGTATCCTCTGGGGTAGAATTCTTTTTTCCCTACTGGTTACTTTTTGTCTGGTTCGATTGCTGCGCCTGTTGCTTGACAAGAAAAAGCAGAGCGAAAAAAAAATTGAAACTATTTTAACATTATATGTCATAACTATAGAATACGACCATGGATTTTTCACGATTTGGTAAAAGAATGACCTGTGATGCTGGCATCCTCTCCCTCATGGATGACCTTGGGAAGGTAAAGGCGACAGGAGGAAAAGATATTCTTATGATGGGTGGGGGAAACCCCGGTCTTGTTCCTGAGTTTCAGGAACTCATGCGCAATGAATTGCTCGAGATTTGCGCCAGCCAGCAGAGTTTTCAACAGATGGTTGGGAGCTACGCCCCTCCTCAAGGGGAGACTTTTTTCGTTGAAAAACTTGCAGAGCTCCTACGGGATGAACAGGGCTGGGATGTCGGGCCGGAAAATATCTGCCTGACCAATGGTAGTCAGACTGCTTTTTTTATGTTGTTTAATCTTTTCGCCGGGACTTTGCCGGACGGTACAACAAAACGTATTTGTTTGCCGATGGCTCCGGAGTATATCGGTTATGCCGATCTTGGTCTTGACGACAATCTCTTTGTTTCAACCCGTCCGAGAATGGAAATACTTGAAGACGGTTTCTATAAATATCATATTGATTTTGATAAATTGGAAGTAGGTGATGATTTTGGTGCAATTTGCATATCAAGACCTACAAATCCAACTGGCAACGTGGTCACGGATGAAGAGATAGAGCGATTAATGGCAATGGCCGCGAAACGCGATATACCGCTCATTCTCGATAATGCATATGGATTGCCTTTTCCCGGAATGATGTATGTGGACGTGAAACCGGTCTGGAACGAAGACATTGTTTGTTGTCTCTCTTTATCAAAACTTGGCTTGCCGGCGGTAAGGACTGGCATAGTCATTGCCCGCAAGGAAGTGACCAGGGCGCTTGCAAGTATGAACGCTATAATGTCTCTTTCTCCAAATAATTTTGGTGCTGTTATGGCACAGCAGATTGTCGCCAGTCGTGAAATCACAAAAATAAGTAGAGAACTGATACAGCCATTTTATGAAAAGAAAATGGAAAAAGCTGTCGCCACGGTACGGGAAGAGTTTGCAGGTATTCCCTGTAGTATTCATAAACCGGAAGGTGCAATGTTTCTCTGGCTCTGGTTTAAAGATTTACCTATAACCAGTCTAGAACTGTACGAGCAACTCAAAGAACATGGTGTGCTTGTTGTGTCCGGCCACTATTTTTTCCCGGGTCTATCCGGTGACTGGCAACATAAAGATGAGTGTCTGAGAGTAACGTATTCTCAGGATGATGAAGACGTTTGCAGGGGACTGGCTATAATTGCCAGAGTAGTGCGACGGGCATATGAACTGAGTGCGTAAAAAACCTTTATTGCAAGGTATCCTCAAAAGTGGAGAGTAGCGTTGAAAAGAGAAAAATATTTTCTATGTATATTGTCTGTATTGTTGATGCTTCTGTTCTCAACATCCGGTTATGCGGAGTGCATAAAAGGAAATTGTCGGAACGGCAAAGGAATTTTTGTGTCCGGGGATGGCAGACGCTATGAAGGCGAGTTCAAAAATGGGCTGATCAGTGGTAAAGGAACTCTCCTTTACCCTGATGGCGTTCGTTATACAGGTGAACTACTGGATGGAAAGTTCCATGGCCAGGGAAAACTTATCAGCCCGGATGGAAGAAAATTTGAGGGCCAGTTTGTTGACAATGTTATTCATGGAAAAGGGACGATGGTACGTGCTGATGGCGCGCAATATATAGGAGACTTCAGCCTGGGCCAGTTTCATGGGCACGGTGTGTTTTTTTATCCCGATGGCAGGGAGTATGAAGGCGAATTTAGAAATAATATTATAGAAGGTAAAGGAAAACTGAACTTTGCTGATGGTACGTGGCATGAAGGAATGTTTCATAATGGCAAACCTGCCGGTAACGGAAGACGAACGTATCTCGATGGTTCTTTGTATACGGGAGAGTTTCGTGGCAAGCTGCGTAACGGGTACGGTGTTTTTCGTTCTCCTTCAGGGCTTCGATACGAAGGTATGTTTGGAAATGATAAATTCCAGGGGCAGGGAACACTGCAATACAGTGATGGTCGAAAATATACAGGTGAGTTTGTTGGAGGAGTAAGTCAGGGAACCGGCACATTAGTGTACCCTGATGGTTCTAGATACAAAGGGGAGTTTGCCGGTGGTTTAAAACATGGCAATGGGATCATGGAAAATGCAGATGGCAGCGTGTATACTGGTTCTTTTGTTGATGGGGAAAAAAGTGGGTACGGAGAATTACAATTTGCGGATGGTTCGCATTATGAAGGAGAATTTTTAAATAATACAATGCAGGGCCAGGGAACGATTGTTTATAGTGATGGCAAAGAATTCAGTGGTCAATTTATTAATGGACAGCCCCAGGTTAGTGTTGATAAGAGTTTACCTGTAGTGGATGAGACTACTGAAAAGGAAATAATTGTAGAAGATATTCCTCTACAACAGCCGGATAAAACAGTCCCTTCCTTGCTGGTAATTACAAAGTCAAAGGAAAGGTATCCCCTGAGAGATGGAGTTGTTTATGATGGGGCGAGTGGAGTGCCTTTGACCGGCAGTGCCCACGTTGTTTTTCCGGGCGGTCGTGAGTATCGCGGGAATTTTGTTAACGGCTTTATGGATGGCCCCGGAATGCTTACCATGGAGGATGGCGATAACTATATGGGCGAAATGAAACAGGGCTTTATTAACGGTTATGGTACATATCATCACAAAGATGGGCGTGAATATAAAGGTGATTTTATCAAAGGTCGTAAACATGGCAACGGGGTCTTTAGCTATCCTGATAAAACGAGATACGCCGGAGAGTTTAAGGATGATCTCTATTCCGGGCGTGGAGAGTATCACTTCTCTGATGGCAGCACATATAAAGGAACCTTCAGTAACGGTAGTTTCAGTGGATACGGGGAACTCGTCTATTCGGATGGTTCTCTCTACAAGGGAGAGTTTGAAAATGATTTGCCCCATGGTCAGGGTGTGCTTATATCTTCTGATGGAAGTCGTTATGAAGGCGGGTTCAGGTTCGGCCGTAGAGAGGGGAAAGGTCGATTGATCAATGGTGCTGGTAAAGTATTTGAGGGAATGTTTAAAAATGATAAACTGGTAGAGGGAAAGTAATTTTTGAACCTTCATTTAATACGGGATAATTGATACCATGCGCTGGAGCTACAAAACAGTACATTATGAGTTAAAAAAGGAAGGATTGCTTGGCAGTGCTTTTCTCGATGAATCTGAGATGGAATTGTCATTGAATGAATATGGTAAAGCTGGCTGGGAGCTCGTCTCGGTAATTGAAAACATGGACGGGCTTGTTGCAGTTTTTAAGCAGCCCCTCAGCCTGGAAAATGAGGTTCATTTTCCCGTGGATCAGGTGGAAAAACAGCATGATGTCCAGGAGCTTCAGTCCTGGGAAGATGATTCTGATGCAGTTGTGGAAACCGAACCGGGAGAACAGTCTGCTCAGTACAAATTTGCTGATAAAGGAGTTTTTTCCCGGGATGTTGCTGAAGAGATTGATTTCGATGTGAGTTCTGAGGGGAAATCTGATACTTCACAGGCAGATATAGGTGATATACGCATCGAGTAAATGGGGGGGTAACATGTCGCAGTACGAAGAGATGCACTTTTCCCCCAGTATCAGGTACACGCTTGGTGTAGAGATAGAATTTCAGACCATTGATAGAGTGAGCTGGGATCTTGCTCCCTTTGCTCCAACTCTCATTGAGAATGCTCCTTCTTTGCTCAAGCCCAGGCTGTCACCTGAATTTATCCAATCCATCCTTGAAATTCAAACGGGGATCTGTTTTTCGCTGGTAGATGTAGAAAATGATCTCATGCAGACCATCAGCATGGCCGAAGAAGTGGCCAGAGATAACGACTGTATGCTTTTTTCTGCCAGTCTCCATCCTTTTGCTCTGCATCGTGAGCAATTGTTAACGACTAACGAAAGATACTTGCAGATACTGGAAGAGCTGCAGATTGTCGGCAGGCGCTTTATTGCCCAGGGGATTCATGTTCATGTCGGCATGCCGGATGGCGATACGGCGATTCGGGTTTGTAACAGGATACAGGCTTATTTGCCTCTACTTTTGACTCTTTCCACATCCTCTCCGTATTCACAGGGTGAGGATACCGGGTTAATGTCGTATAGAACCAAGTTGTTTGAAGCTCTGCCACTTGCAGGATCATATTCCCATATTGAAAACTGGACTGCATTTACACGGGAGATTCATTTATTGCAGGAGGCAGGGGTTATTGAATCAATTCGCGATCTCTGGTGGGATGCGCGGCCAAATCCGGATTTTGGTACACTGGAAATACGTATCTGTGATCTGCCCTTCAGGTTTACGGATATATTGGCACTTACAGCCCTAATTCAGGCCCTTGTCGGATTTCTTGCCGAAGAAAATCTGGAGTGCCAACCATTGAACCCGTATATTATTCAGGCCAATAAATGGCAGGCGGCCCGACATGGATTAAAGGGCTCATATGTAGACCCCAGCGGATATCTTTCATCGGGGAAAATCCCTTGTCGTGAAGCAGTAGAGCGTCTTTTACGCATTGTTAGCCCCATGAGTGTTCGTCTTGGATCTGAAAAATACCTCGATTTTGCCGAGAGAATAGCAAAAGAAGGGACTGGCGCTGATTTTATGCGCAAACGTTTCAGGGAATCAGGTGATTTTAGGAGTGTTATTCAATCTTTACACAGGGAGTTTTGGCAGTGAATATGTATGATTCCTCAATTGTTGCTTCCGGTCATTTACATGTCAGTGAGGCTGCGGCAACAATGCTTGAAGCTGGCGGAAATGCCTTTGATGCTGTTGTTGCGGCGGGTTTTGCTGCAAATGTTGCCGAACCTGCTCTTACCAGTCTTGGTGGTGGCGGGTTTATGCTTGCCCATTGTGCTGATTCTGGAGACGATATATTTTTTGATTTTTTTGTCGACACACCTGGCAGAGGATTGGTGGAACAACCTGTTCATCCGGATTTTTTCGGTGTTACTGTTAATTTTTCAGGTTCTGCTCAGGATTTTCAGATTGGCCTGGGCTCAGTTGCAGTACCTGGGACATTAAAAGGCCTTTTGCATATTCATAAACGTCTTGGCAGGATGCCCCTTACTGATGTGCTTTTTCCCGCAAAAAAAATAGCCCTTGGTCATATTCTTAATGAACAGCAGGCTCATTTTCTTGATTTGCTTCGTCCCATTATGATCCTTACAGAAAGAGGAAGACGAATTTATAAGCCCGAGGATACATATGTTGCGCAAAATGATACCCTGGTAAATTACGAAACAGCTGCTTTTCTGGAACAACTTAGCCTGGAGGGGGATGAGAGTTTTTATAAAGGGGAAATCGCTCGTCTTGTTCACCGGGAAATGCATGATGGTCAAGGTTTGCTCACTGCCACCGATTTGGCACAATATACTGTTAAAGAAAGAAAACCTCTTAGTGTTTCTTATCGCAAACACACTTTCTTAACGGCTCCCGAACCGTCAATGGGAGGAAGCTTGATTGCTTTGTCCCTGGCACTGGCTGAAAGAGAAATGGAAAGCGGGTATACATGGGGTAGTGCAAAACATCTTCTAACCATGACCGATGTGATGAGGGAGGTTGAACGTTTACGGAGTCTGGGCATAACATCACCTTCGACATTAAAACGATTCCTCGACGACGATCTGGTTATCGCAGAGAGTTGTAGACAAATACGGTTGTTCAGTCGTGGTACGACTCATATCAGTGTTGCAGATAATCATGGTAACTGTGCAAGCATGACGTGTTCGAATGGTGAGGGATCAGGGTATTTTGCTCCGGGGACCGGAGTGATGCTGAATAATATGATGGGTGAGGATGACTTGCACCCTGGAGGTTTTCATTCGAGTCCGCCTGGACAACGGGTTTTTTCCATGATGTCTCCTTCGCTTTTGTTAAAAAATGGGCGAGTTCGACTGGTAATTGGCAGTGGTGGCTCAAAACGGATCAGAACAGCAGTAACTCAGGTTGTAAGTCAGGTTGTCGATTGTAATATACCCCTGCAACAGGCTGTCGATGGCCCTCGATTGTATCTTGACGAAGGACGTCTTCAGGTTGAACCCGGTTTTTCTCCTTATGCTGTGGACGAATTAAGGAAAAATAATTCTGTTAATCTTTGGGGTTGTAAAGATGTGTATTTTGGCGGTGTTCACGCCGTTATTCCCGGAGTTGAAGGCGCTGGTGATCCGCGTCGGGGGGGGGATGTTGCAGTTGTTTTTTCCAATGTCAGAAATATGTAAGAAGCTTAATGTAAAAGGTAGGGATAGGTTCTTGAGGAGATTACAATCATGCCAGCATAGTTTCTTTTAATCCTTCGCAGCAAACAGTCTTTTCTGTGGATAGGTGGTGAATTGGTTGTTGTGGGAGGGAAATTTCATCAGGGTGGAAATGACAATGGAAAATCTTAAGGCGGATATTCTGGTAGTTGATGATAATATTATTATCCATTCTCTTTTTGAAAGTTTGGGTAGTCTTCATAAGCTGAATATTCAGTGCGTGAAAGATGGCCAAAAAGCCCTTGATATTTTAACAGAAAAAGAGTTTTCACTTATTCTTATGGATCTTGAGATGCCGGTAATGGGGGGCTTGGAGGCTACCAGAATCATACGGCAGCGTGAAAAAGAAAAACAGTGCAAACGCACTCCCATTATTGCAATATCCGGGACGATGATGTCTAACCCCTCTCTGCAGTGTTTGGAGGCCGGGATGGATGATTTTATTGCTAAACCTATTGTTATGAGCAGTGTCCTCGATGTTATTATACCGCTGGTGAAAAAGAATTCTCCTCTGGAGGAAGATTCTGTTCACTCTGCCTCTGAAATGTAAGAAGCAGGCACGGTTTCCCGGCGATCACAAGATATCCTATAGACAATCTACTTGCCGAATGTTTTTGCCTTCGGCGATCTCCGGCAGAAGTATTATCTCCTGCCTCTGTTCATCTTCGCGATAGTACATGACGTCCTCTCTTGTAATGTCAAGCGCAAAAATTGTCCCACCACCAAGGTCTTTATCCTGCCAGCGGTCAAGGAACCACTCGACCTCTTTTGTGTTAATTGTCCAGCTTAAACCTTTTGGCTCACCTGTTGCGGAGCCTCTATATGCTGTAACCATCTGATGGGGAAACGGTTTTCCCTGTTCGTAAAGACGCTGTGGGTCGCACTGCTGAAACAGCAACTTCCAGGTTGAATATTTTTCAAAAATTACAAAAGAGGTGTTTTTGAGATAATAAAGCATGAGAACCGCTTTTTCAAAGCACCCGTCATTTTTGAAAATATCAATGTTGTTTAGTAGAAACTGTATATGGTCGTTCCTGTGAAGAGTGAGCATTGCCTCATACGGGGCAACGCTGTGTTCTATCTGGTGAAGAAGCTCAGACTTTTTTTTCTCAAGCATTGTCTTATTTCGGGCTTCCATTTTGTCGTTTTGAAAAGTGCCGGTGAAAATTTCAGGTGCATGGACAAACTGAATATTTTCAAAATTCCATTGTCTGTTACTGTTTTTTTCGTAGATGACCATTTTGTAATTACCTTTGAATTTTTGCCGCTTTTTAGTACCTTACTCTATAAAAGCTGTAATAAAAAACAAGAAATTGAGAGGAGTATTTAGCTGGGAAAATAGGTATATACTTCCAAGGTACTTACTTGCGGTTTACCGCGTTAGTAGTAAGGTACTAAAGCATTAACCATCTATTGGCTACATCCAGCATACGATTTGCAAAACCCCATTCGTTGTCAAACCAGCAGAGTAGCTTGATGAGGTTGCCACCAGCTACTTTCGTTTGTGTACCGTCCACCACTGATGATCGTGGGTCGGTGTTAAAATCAATTGATGCGTGGGGCTCCTCAGTATACCCCATTAACCCTTTGAGTGAATTGCAGGATTCGTTATAAAGCATCGCATTTAACTCTGTAGCGGTGGTGCTCTTTTGGGTGTTTATGGAGAGATCGAGAACAGAAACATTAATTGTTGGCACCCGAACATGTAAACATTGAAAACGGTTTTCGAGATGGGGCATTAATCGTTCTATTCCTTTTGCAAGACCTGTGTCAACGGGAATAATAGAGTGAAGCGCACTTCTTGTCAGACGAAGGTTCGTATGGTGGTAACAATCAATAATCGGTTGATCGTTCATTGCCGAATGTATAGTGGTGGTAACACCGTGTTCTATGCCAAGCTCCCTGTCAAGGATATCAAGGATGGGAACAATACAATTGGTTGTACAGGAAGCGTTGGAAATAAGACGATGTTCTTTTTTTAGAAGTGTCTGGTTGTAACCGAAAACTATTGTAGCGTCTACTTCGCTGGTCGCAGGGTGGGAGAGCAAAACTCTCTGCGCACCGCAATCAAGATGCATCTCGGCCGTTTTTCTATCATTGAAGGTACCGGAACATTCAAAGAGTAGGTCAATTCCGAGTTCATCCCATGGCAACGCCGTCGGGTTGGGTTCGTTGAGTATTCTGATTCTGTCCTCACCGATAAAAAGAACGTTCTTTTCAAATCGCAGTGGATATGGAAAACGGCCATGGGTTGTGTCGTATCGCGTCAGGTAGGTGAGGGTTTCAATATCGGCAAGTTCATTAATTGCAACGATCTGAAATTTTGATTTGAAGGGTGTCGAGTAGATTGCCCTGAGAACACTCTGCCCTATTCGTCCGTATCCGTTAATAGCTACTTTGAAGCTCATAGTACCTGGTTGCCCGACAGTTGATTTTTTGTAACTCCACTTCGATTACCACGTTGATTTCAGTGAAATATACTGTAACTATAGTTATAAACAAAATTTTGCAATGCATTTTTAAAAGTAGTCTGAAGGTTACTTCGAAAAATGACAACTTTAAGCACAGGGACAGGGGAATATTATGACAGGTATCGGTAGGGTCATTGTTAATACAGGTAATGGTAAAGGGAAAACCACTGCAGCTCTAGGCACAGCATTCAGGGCATTGGGGTATGGGGGAAAAGTATGTGTAATCCAGTTTCTAAAAGGAAAAGGTGATTACGGTGAAAGATTGATGGCTGCCAATATAGATAACCTGGACTGGTATATCTGTGGTAAAGGATTCGTTTTTACAAAAGAAAATATTGAAAAAGACCGGGTAGCTGCTCGTGAAGGTTTTGAAATCGCGAAGAAAAAAGTCTTAAGTGATGAATATGACCTTATAATTTTTGATGAAATTACCTATTTACCCCACTATGATTTTCTTGATGTTGAAGAAATTGTTACTCTTATCAATTCCAGACCGGAACGGTTGACTGTTATTTTAACCGGCAGAGATGCAGATCCAAGGTTGGTTGAAATTGCCGATACCGTCACTTCCATGGAGCCTGTGAAGCACGCATTTGATCAGGGAATTAAAGCTCAGAAAGGGATTGAATTCTGATGTGATATTCGTAACTACTCACGGAGTTCATAACGCTATGTTTTTATTACCTGTGAGCAGTTACTGATATTTTTTAACTATTTCTGCTTGTTTGCCAAATGAGTTTTGAGACTTAGTGTCTGTTATTCGTGTTGAGGATAGACTCTTTTGGAGAAGATATGTTGAAAATTGCAATTCTGGTTCGTGAAGAAACCAGCCAAAGATGTACAGGTAAAGGATGTTTGCGAAGTTTTTTTGCGAAAACAGAAAGCTTTTCCCGTTACCGTGATACGGATATTGAGTTAATCGGATTTTTCCACAGCGGGGGGGATCTCGATTATAAACTTGCGAAAATGAAAGAGGCTGGAGTGCAGGTGATTCATGTATCGACATGTATGCGTGCCAAATACGATGGATATGAAGAGCTAGTAGCTGAAATAGGTAAGAATTTTGACGTGATTGGTTATACTCATGGTTCCTGTGATGGTAAAAAAGTTCAAACCGTCTCTATTACCGGAAAATCAATTTGATGGCGTTGGGTCAGAGTCAGGGCCAGATCTTCTAACGATGTGTTATTGCGTGAACATCTGTTTGAGTACTGCGGATACCATAGCATTGACATCGCGGCTGACCTGCTCCGGTTTGGCATGAGTACTGACTTCCATGGTTCCTGTTCCCTTCCAGACGAGGAGTCCTGACTGTCTCGCGTGGAAATTGATTGTTAGTTTGCCTTGATTATATTGTCTCAGGGAGGTACCGCTGCCAAATCCAATTCCACCATATCTGCCGTAGCTGCCATAACCAAAACGCATTCCACTGTTGAACGGTTCTGATTGAAACTTGCTTGTTACGGTAAAAGAACATGAGACAAGAATGCCAGGCTGTTTGCCTTGCTGATACCCATTTTGTGCAAGAATTGTATTGATATCATCTATAAAGCGCTTTCGCAGTAGATCGTCTTTGACGAGCAAACCGCCATCTTTTTTCTGCAGATCTTCATTCCAGTCATATATTCTTTCTGTGTTAAACGCGTACGAAGGGTCATAATCCTGACTTACCTGCACCTTTGCACAGGAAGAAAGCAGGGAAAGAAGTATACAGATACCGAATAATAATCTACCACTCATTTAATCTCCTCCTTATTGAACGACAGAAATACTTTTTTGCCGCGTTACTGATCTGATTTAAGGACAGCAAGGAAGGCGGTTTGCGGGATATCCACATTACCAACAGTTTTCATGCGTTTCTTGCCGGCTTTTTGTTTTTCAAGAAGCTTTCTTTTCCTGGAAATGTCGCCACCATAACATTTGGCAGTAACATCTTTTCTGAGGGCTGAAATGGTTGTTCTTGCGATAATAGTCCCGCCTATTGCTGCCTGAATCGCAATTTTAAACATTTGTCGTGGAATCTCTTTTTTTAGCATTTCACAGGAGTGGAGTCCCCGGGCCCTGGAATTGGCTCTGTGTACAAGTTGTGAGAGTGCGTCAACTGGTTCGCTGTTGACGAGAATGTCAAGTTTTACAAGGTCACTTCTGCGGTAGTCAAGCATTTCATAGTCAAAAGAACCGTAGCCTTGGGTAACAGATTTCAATTTATCGTAAAAATCATATATAACTTCAGCCAGAGGAAGTTCGCACTGTAATTCTATTCTGCCGGGTGTTGGATAGTGAAAGCTGGTATTCTCGCCGCGTCGTTCCATGCACAAAGTCATTATTGGGCCCATGTATTTTTCCGGCATGAGAATGGTAGCTTTAATGTACGGCTCTTCAATTTTTTCAATATGAGTAGGATCGGGGAAATGTGCAGGGTTATCAACATTTAAAATTTTTGAGTCAGAGAGATGAAATCGGTACTGAACTGATGGAACGGTGAGGATAAGAGAAATATCAAATTCACGTTCAAGTCTTTCCTGGATGACCTCAAGATGGAGAAGGCCAAGAAAGCCACAGCGAAAACCAAAACCCAGAGCAACAGATGAATCTTTTTCAAAGCTAAGGGCTGCATCGTTAAGCTTGAGCTTTTCAAGGGCTGCGACCAGATCTTCATATTCATCTGTTGAGATTGGGTAAAGAGATGAAAAAACCACCTGTTGAATTTCTTTAAATCCGGGAAGTGGAGAATCTGCAGGACGGTTTTTTATGGTGATGGTATCACCCGGCCGTGTATCTTCTACGGTTTTAATGCCCGCAAGAATGTACCCCACCTGACCGGCAGAAAGTGTGTTTTGTGGTTCCCGGCTGAGTTTGAAAAGTCCGACTTCTTCGACCTTATATTCTCTGTTGCTCGACATGAATTGAATAATGTCGCCTGATTTGACGGTACCATTAATGATACGAACCGATATGATGGTTCCGCGAAAAGGATCATAGTTCGCGTCAAATATCAGGGCCTGCAGGGGCGCTTGGGGGTCACCTTCAGGTGGTGGCAGTTCCCGCACTATCGCTTCAAAGATCTCTTCAACGCCCTCACCACTTTTGGCAGAACAGAATTTTACGAGGTCACTGTCAAGTCCTAAGTCTTCGTCAATCTGCAAGGCAACTCTTTCGGGTTCTGCGGACGGCAGGTCTATTTTGTTGACAACGGGAATTATTTCCAGGTCATTTTCCATTGCCAGATAGAGATTCGCAAGGGTCTGTGCCTCGACCCCTTGGGCTGCATCAATAAGCAGCAATGCTCCTTCGCATGAGCTGAGCGCTCGGGATACTTCGTAGCTGAAGTCGACGTGACCAGGAGTGTCAACGAGGTTGAGAAAATATTCGTTGCCATCATGAGCTGTATAAGGCAGGCATATGGCCTGGCTTTTAATGGTGATGCCACGCTCCCGCTCGATATCCATGCTGTCTAAGATCTGATCTTGAAATTCTCTGTCGGAAACCATGCTGCAGAACTGAATCATTCGGTCGGCAAGAGTGGATTTTCCATGGTCAATATGAGCAATTATGCTGAAATTACGTATGTTTTTCATTATAGTAGTGTGAAGTAAGCTAACGCAGACAAGCTGCAAATAAGTACTTAGAACAGACTCCGGGAACGGTATCTATTCGTTTTTATGTATAATATCTTCAGTTTCTCGAAGTCGGAGTTTATGCCCTTGTCTCTCAGGGTGCTTACCTGTCTTGTATTACAATTTTTACGCAGTAAGGTCTAAAAGAGAAGAAAGTTTGTAAAACCCGGGATAGGGCATGACACAAGAAGCATGATATTTATCATATATACATAATTATTAAAATAGAATTTTCCACATCATTGATCATGTGGTAAAATTGGAGCTGTATATAATTTAGATCGTGTCTGTCCAGAGATGTGATATTTTATTCTAAATCGAGTCGCACGATGAATTTAACCGCAGGTATATACAGGATATCGGAGTCTACGCTTACCTCCGAGGATTAAATTTTGAGAGCAACGAAGAGTTAGGATAAAATGGCCATTTCTGGACAGGCACTAGATCGATTCCATTTCCTGAGTGCCAAAATATGATTGCACTTTATTTATGGTAGAGTAATATCATAATCTTTTCCTATTTTCTGGGCAATTATATCCGGAGAGATGTTCATGAGTAAAGATATAATAATTGATAAAAAAAGAGAAACTGTGATATCTAAGGATTCAAAGAGTGATCGGGAGGGAACTTCTACCGTGAGCAGCGCGTATGAAAATCCGCTGGTGTCTGTTGCCGATGAGGAGAATCTGCCGACCCTCAGTAATCCTGCATTACATCGTTATCTGCAGGAAATCAGCCAGTATGAATTGTTGACAAGAGAAGAAACGGATGAGCTAGCGACTCGTTTCCGTGAGGATGGAGACCAGGATGCGGCATACAGGTTAGTGAGTTCGAACCTTCGTCTTGTTGTCAAAGTTGCAATGGATTTTCAAAAATACTGGATGCAGAATTTTATGGATCTTATCCAGGAGGGTAATGTTGGACTGGTTCAGGCTACAAAGAAATTTGATCCGTACCGTGGGGTAAAGTTTTCATATTATGCCGCGTATTGGATCAGAGCCTATGTCCTGAAGTTCATAATGGATAATTGGCGTCTGGTGAAGATTGGTACAACACAGGCCCAGAGGAAGTTATTTTTTAGCCTGAATAAAGAAAGAAAACTTCTTGAAGGTCAGGGTTTTAAAGCAGAGCCTAAGCTTCTTGCCGAGCGTCTGAATGTAAAAGAGCGGGAAGTCATAGAAATGAGCCAGAGAATGGACAACTGGGATGTTTCTTTGGAGAGCCCGGTTCGTTCCGATTCTGATGATGAACAAAAAAACTTTCTACCAAGCAACGGGCCAGGAATTGAATCAATGGTGGCTGGCAGGGAAGTTAAAGTGAAACTTACAGAACTGCTCGATATTCTGAAAGAAAAACTGAATGATAAAGAGCGGATGATTCTTGAGAAACGGTTGTTGACTGATGAACCACTGACGTTACAGAATATCGCTGATAAATTTGCAATATCGAGAGAAAGAGTACGGCAGATTGAGGTGAATTTATTGAAAAAAATGAAAAAATACCTCGAAGTGGAAATGCCGGATATTGTGGATTATTTTGATGGTGAAAAAATAGTCATTGATGCAAAATATTGATACTGTAGGCATCGTTTTAACACCTGTCTTCAGTATATTTCTTTTATATTATCTTTATATACTATCCAATAATAATTTAATACTATGAAAGTACCTTTACTTGACCTCCAGGCTCAACTGGAATATTTGGAAGATGATCTGGTTGCTGCTGTTACACGGGTAGTTCAATCCACAAGGTATATTCAGGGGCCTGAAGTCGAGGCTCTTGAAGAAGAGGTCGCGGCTTATTGTGGTGCTTCGTACGGGGTTGGTGTTAGCAGTGGCACAGACGCTTTGTTGATATCACTTATGAGCCTTGGAATTGGTCAGGGAGATAAGGTTCTGACAACACCATATTCATTTTTTGCCACGATGGGTGTGATCCTCAGGCTTGGCGCTGTCCCTGTTTTTGCTGATATTGACCCGATAAGTTACAATATGGATCCTGCCAGAATGGAAGAAATTCTCAAGGCGGATACCGAAAGGGAAATCAAGGCTATAATCCCCGTTCATCTTTACGGGCAATGTGCCGATATGTCATCAATAATGCAACTTGCCGATAGCTTTGGTATTCCCGTTATTGAAGATGCGGCCCAAGCTATTGGTGCTGATTGTCCTATGATTTTAGACACCAACAGAAAAATAGGAAGGGCCGGTTCTATGGGCCTTGCCGGTTGTTTTTCTTTTTTCCCCAGTAAAAATCTTGGGGGAATTGGTGATGCAGGGATGGTTGTTACGCAGAACAAGGATTTTGCTGAAAAATTGGTTCTTATGCGTAATCATGGTGCCCAACCAAAATATTATCATAAAATAGTCGGTGGCAATTTCCGACTTGATCCCATTCAGGCAGCAGCCTTACGTGTCAAATTGCCTTATCTTGACCGTTGGCATACGAACCGCAATGAAAATGCCACAGTATATTCACGTTTGTTGACAGAAAGCACTCTGGTCGGAGATGGGAGAGTGGTGTGTCCGCAGATTGTTTATAGTGGCGAATTTTCTGCTTCAGGTAAACAGCTCAATTATCATATATTTAATCAATATGTATTACGTGTTGAAAAAAGAGATGAATTGCGAGAATGGTTGCAGAAGAATGATATCGGTTGCGAAATTTACTATCCTGTCCCTCTACATAAGCAGGAATGTTTAGCGAAACTTTCAATTGATACGCATTGTCCTGTTGCCGAAAAAGCAGCAGGTGAAACCATCGCTTTACCCATTTATCCCGAATTGACTGTTGAGATGCAAAACTACGTTGTTGAGAAAATAGTGCAGTTTTATGACTAGTAGGTTAACTTGATACGGGGTGTTTGTTTTTCGGGTACCCTGTAACCAGTTGTACTCTTCAATCGTTTCAATCTTCATACGAACTCTTTCTCATTGATAATGATTTGTCCATGGCTGACAGATATCTTCTTTAGTACCTTACTCCATAAAAGCTGTAATAAAAAACAAGAAATTGAAAGGCACTTCTCGGGATTGAGAGTAGGATTCTACCGGCAAGGCATTTATGCCCCTATGGAGTCTGTCGCTTACCTGGGTGGTGTTGGTCTACCTATCTTCCTTGTACTTGTTTCTCTTTTTTGTGCATATCCCTGTCTGGCTGGCGATAAAATTGCGCCGGAAAGAAATATTTCTGTTGTTCTCGCAGACCCTGAAGTTCCTGAATGGAAAAATTTATGGGATAAAGCCAGGAATTATGTCAAACTCAATGATTATACCAATGCTTCAAAAGCATATGGTTTATTATTTCAGAATAAGCCCAACATTGAGGAGGCAAGTTGGGAGTATTGTAAGATCCTCCTGGAGTTGAAGGATTCTTCAGCAATCAAAATTATCGCAGGATTGCTTGAACAATCCCCTAATCGGAACGAATACCTTGTTACTGGTGGCTTGCTGGCTTATCGTGATAATAATTTCGATACAGCAGCTTCGTTATACGGAAAAGCTTTCGAAAATAACCCATACGGCAGTCAATCCGATATTGCACTTGAGGGCTTTGTTAACAGCCTCAGAAAAGGTGGGAAGAGAGATGTGGCATTCCCACTTCTTGAGCAGCTGTTCCTGAGAAAACCAACCGATATGCATCTTCTTCAGATGATCGCGTTGGATGCCCAGTATTTAAAAAAATATCATAAGGCTGCGAGTCTGTATGATCGGTTATTGCACAATTTGAAAACTGATGATCGTATTATTTTTCAGGCAGCAAAGGTGTATGAATCTGCAGGAATGGTCGAGAAGAGTGTAGTTTTGTGGAAGGAATATCTGCTTCGTCATCCTGACTATGTACCGTTTCATCATAAACTTGCAAAATATTATGGAGAAAAAAATGAATTCTCCTCGTCTATTGTCCACCTGTCTTATCTGGCATTAAATCTTGCCGATAATAAAAACTATCTTTTGAAAACTGCTGATATGTACCTTCATGAACTCGGAAGACCAGATAAGGCTTTATCGTTTTATGAAAAATATATTGAAGAAGATCCAGATAATCAGTTTGTTAAGCAGAGTATAGCCAATATCCAATCCATTTTAGCCAATGATTTTCTTTCCATTGTGGAAAATGATGGCGCCTGGCTTCTCTGGAGGGATCTCGCCCGTGTTACTCCAAACAGACGCGCAATTTACCTCGAAATGGCTGCATTGCTTGAGCAAAAAGGAATGCATAAGGAACTTATCGATATTCTAAATATTATTTACCATCATACTCCTAAAGATGAAGCAATGGCTTTGAGGATTGCCAGGCAATATGCAGTGGTGAAAAATTATAAACAGGCTCTTCTGTATCTTGGAAAAATTCAACATGATAAATCCAAAGATTTCTTTGTATTTAAAGGAGATCTTGAGTCTAAAGTTGGTTTGGAGAAAGAGGCTCTGAACTCGTATGAATATGCTTTATCTCTTGACCCGCAGGATATTGAATTAAGGTCTAATTGTATAGAAATTGCGGGCTCAATCGGTATTGTATCAAAGCTGAAGTCATTTTTTGAAAATGGTTTCAGTAATGAAAACGTTGTAGAGAGTAAGAAACTTGTACTTCTTTACCTGAATCAGTTGAAAAATAATTTTATGTTTCAGAGACACCAAGTTGCAACTGACCGATTTGTTGGTGTTTTTTCTGACGACCCGGGTATGGTTGCCAAGTTGTTGTTATCTCTTGCTGATGCAAAGCAAAGAGAAGGGAAATTGAGAAAAGCCGAACAGATCCTCAGAAAACTTCTCAATAACAGCCTGGCAAGTAGAGAGGCACTGTTTAAACTGGCAGGTAATGCACTGAACGCTAGAAATATTGATAATGCCTCTACATGGTATCGCGCACTTGAGAAGAGTATTCTCTCTGATGCAGGTCTTTTTCCCTCTAGTGTTGAAGGCGGAAGGCTTTTGGTCTTAAAAGTACGTTTACTTAAATTGCAGGGTGAATACAATCTGGCAATTGAAATGATAGAAGAATATTTACGCGGCTTGCATGCAAAGCTAAAAACAGAGGTCATGCAACCAGTGGTCAGAACACTTTCTAATGAACTTTGCTGGCTTTCTCTATATAAGGGCGAGTACTCAACTGCACAGGATCTCGTTGTGAGATATTCAGGTACGTTACCGTTTGATCGAGAACTTCTTGTGTTGCAAAGCATTCTCGATGAAAAATTGAAGACTACTCAATCCGAAAGTACTTATTCTAAGCAGTTGTTCGTAGGAGAGCAACCTGTGGTGAGTCGTCTCCTTCTTATTGCTGATTCAGAGATGCGCTATCAGGAATATGAATCTGCTGCGAAACATCTGAAAACTGTTATTAAAAATGTACCGGATTCACTTGCGGGTAAAATTCTTCTGGCAAGGGTTTTCTTTGCCCAGGGGAAATTTAAAGAGGCATCCTCCATTTTATCTTTTCTTTCAGGAGTATTTCCAAACGAAAGTTACCTTTACGCTCTTCAGGTTGAAATAGAGATACGACAGGGAAGATACGACAATGGCTTGTTGATTCTTACTGGTACTTCCCAGAGTATTGATTCTATTGAAAATGTTTTTGAAAAACTTACAGTCGGTAATGATATTAATGGGAAATTACTTCTGGCGAGAATATTGTGGGGAAATAATCAGCATGAAAAATGTCTAGAGATTTACAGACAACTTTTATCTCCTGATGTTCTTGATCAGCTTAGCCTGGATTTTTCTAAAAAACGTTTAAATTATCTCTCTTTGACCCAAAAAGAAACATTCTGGAGTTCGTTGCTTCTGCTTGTCCAATCAGAGCCTGATGTTTTGGCGGCATTGATGGGCCCGGATTTTCTATTGGATAACAGGGGGAATGAGACTGGGAAAATAGTTGCCAGTCATTTCGAGTTATATAGCTGGCAAAAGATAATTTCTGCTGAATATCTTGCAAGAAAAGCCATTTTTGAACGAAATTATATTTACGCTGAACAGAGCTACAAAAGACTTCTGGATGAAGAGAGCAGCACGGAGGGGATGATTGACCTTGCTCAAATTTATGGCAGATTCGGAAAATATCGAAAAGAAGCTCAATTGTACAAAGAGTTAACCGCTACGGGAACTGTATCACCGGAACTCACCGATTCAATCGAAAGAAATTCACTGTTGATTAGTCCAAGGAATAGTATAGATACAATTTTCGATCAACAATTTGGTAGGGATGGCCTTATTGATATGTCCATATTTAATGCGGGGACTTCTTTTTGGTTCACCCCGGAACTCAATAAAGACTTTACTCTGACATATTTCAATAATCACTATAACTCAAGAGACACCAAGGAAAAGGCGGGTAGTAATTTACTAAATGGTTCTGTGACATATGAGTTTGGTCGTGATTATGAGATGATACTGGGATTGGGAGTTGATACAGTAAATGGTGATAAAAACTCCACAATTCTCTACAGTGCGGAGTTGAAAGGACAGCTTGATGAGTATGTTGGAGCTTTTCTTAAAGGTGAGAAAACCCTGATATATGATACGGTTCAGGCCGTTAAAGATCGGATTTTTACGCAGGATGTCAGTGTAGGGCTTAATTATGAAACACCATTTGGCCTGACATTTGGCGGAGATTTTCGACACCGGGAGTACAATGATGGCAATTCACAGAACAAATTTCATGGATTCTCTTCTTTAAACTATTTTTATGATTTCATTTACCTGTCCTTGCAGTATGATTACACGTACCTGAGGAGTGAGGAACAAAATTCCACAGAGAAGTATAGTGCTGACACAGAATCACTAGCGGATAAGTTGAATTACTGGAGTCCGCTTTCTTTTAATGAACAGAGTTTGATGTTTCATTTTCAGCATAATTTCCCTGGTTTTCTGTCGGCTGGAAAGAGGGGAACAAGTTATTACTCCATCGACAACAAGGTGGGGTATGAAGATAGTGAGACGTTCTATTATCAGGGGAAATTAAATATTTTTCTTGAAATGAGTCCCCATTTTCTATTAAAGAGTAACTTTACGTTTTCCCAAAGCGATATTTTTGAGGAAAGAAGTCTTGCACTTTCTTTTCTTTATCGCTGGTAATATATATTTGTTTTGTCTCCTGTCTACGGATCGTACGTTTTAGATCTTAGCAGGATTTTTTTATGGAGGATTACATGATTCAGAGAATACCCATGTCTAAGAGTGGTAATATAAAATTAAGAGATGAACTCTTACAACTTGAGAGACATGACCGTGGAGAAGTAGTTAAAGCAATAGAAGTGGCACGTGAGCACGGAGACTTAAAAGAAAATGCAGAATATCATGCAGCAAAGGACAGGCAGGGTCATATTGAAGGTCGAATCATCGAATTAAAAGACAAACTCGCCAGAGCTGAAATTATAGATTGCCTGCAGGTAAAAACTGATGTTGTTGTCTTTGGCACTGTTGTGAAGCTACTCGATCTTGATACCGAAGAAGAAGTTACATACCAGTTGCTTGGCCCTGAAGAAGCAGATGTGAAAAAAGGTTCTATTTCTGTATTGGCACCACTGGGAAGAAGTATGCTTGCAAAAGAAGTTGGTGATGAAGTCGTTGTTGTAACGCCGGGAGGAACCAGAGAGTTCGAAGTTGTTTCTATAGCGCCATCAACTTTTGCCTGAAACCTGGAGTGGAGGGGATGAGATACCGCTAAGAAAAAATTGGATTATCTGGCTGGATATTTCTTCAACAGTGTAATGTGTTTCAAGGGAGACATTCCATACGCGGGAGACTTCATCTAATGCCCCAAAAAAAGCACGTTTTGCTATTTCCGGGTTGACGTCATCCCTGTAGACTCCTGTTTTCTGACCTTTTTCAATGATCTCTCCGATGATTCCAATATATTCGGTAAACTTATTGTTTCTGTAGTTTTTGATGACTTTATTGGATTGCCGCAGCTCTATTTGGATGACTTCAGCCAGGTTTTTGTTTTTTTTCATGGCCAAAAGGTGTTGAGCTATAAAAATTTCAAGCATTATTTGAGGATCACTTTCTTTTTCAATCAAATTTACAGTTTTTTTAACAATCTTACCTATTTCTTCCTCAAATACAGATAATAATATATCGTATTTGTTGTTGAAATAGAGATAAATTGTTCCATCAGCAACCTTGGCTTCTTTGGCAATATCGGATATTCTAGCGGTGAAAAATCCTTTTTTGGCAAAGACCTTAACTGCAGCTGAAATTATCTTTGAGTGTTTGTTTTCTGCTTTCATTTTCGAAAAAGGTTGCTCGAAACCAAAGAGAGAAAAATCTGAGAACATGAATGACTATTCATTCATGTAATATTTCGTTTCCATTTTGTCAACGATCAAAAAATAGACAGGTCACTATTCTGTTTTTTGTTTTAGGAAAGAATTTAGAGAAGGTGCTTATACTTCCCAGCAGGGGATAAGTACATTACAACATTTAGAATTGGTTATTAAATATTTTTCCAGGAGTCATTTATGAAAATTCTTGTTGTTGGTTCCGGTGGTAGAGAGCATGCTCTTGTTTGGAAAATTCAACAGAGCAAAAAAGTGAATAAGGTGTATTGCGCCCCGGGTAATGCCGGGATAAGTCGCATGGCTGAATGTGTAGATATTTCTGTGACTGATGTAGACTCACTGCTTGCTTTTGCACAAGATGAAGGCATTGATCTCACAGTTGTCGGGCCGGAATCTTCACTTGTGGCAGGTATTGTAGATACTTTTGAAGAAAATGGTTTGAGAATCTTTGGGCCAACAAAAAAAGCTGCTGAACTCGAGGGCAGCAAAGTTTTCAGTAAAGAGTTTCTTAAAAAATATAAAATTCCTTCAGCTTCCTTTAAAGTTTTTAAGGAAAGAAAAAAAGCAAAAAAATACATTGATTCCTGTGGAGCACCTATTGTTGTCAAAGCAGACGGACTTGCCGCTGGCAAGGGTGTTATCGTCGCTCAAACCGTCGCTGAAGCCAAGCGTGCCGTTGATCTTATAATGAAAGATAAGGCCTTTGGCAGTGCAGGAAATAAAATTATTGTTGAAGCATGTCTCACAGGAGAAGAAGCTTCTTTTATTGCTTTTACCGATGGAAAGACAATTCTACCTTTGCCAACTTCACAGGATCATAAGGCCGTTTTTGAAAATGATGAGGGGCCAAATACAGGAGGAATGGGTGCGTATTCACCAGCTCCTGTTGTTACTGATAAAATCTCAGATTTTGTCATGAAGAAGGTAATGCTTGCAACAATTAAGGGCCTTGAGGCGGAAGGACGTCCTTTCAAGGGTATGTTGTATGCAGGGCTTATGATTGATGGGGACAAGATTAATGTACTTGAATTCAATTGTCGCTTTGGCGACCCTGAAGCCCAACCACTGTTGATGCGTCTTAAAAGCGATATTATAGATATCTTTGAGGCTGCAATAGATGGGGAACTCGATAAGGTTGAAATGAAAATCGACCCCAGGCCGACAGTTTGTGTCGTTATGGCCTCTGGTGGATATCCCGGCAGCTACGAAAATGGGAAGGTTATCAAGGGATTGACAAAGGCCTCAAACTGCAAAGGAATAGAAGTATTTCACGCAGGTACTGCAAGGAAAAATGGTAGAGTTGTTAATAATGGTGGCAGGGTACTGGGGATTACAGCTGTTGGCAGTAACCTAAAGGATTCTATTGGCCGTGCCTATGAGGCTGTTAGTCATATCCACTGGACCAACTGTTACTATAGAAAAGATATTGGTATGAAGGCCCTGCGGAGGGTATCCGGGAGCCAAATTACGCCTGTTGTCGGTATTGTTATGGGGAGTGATTCTGACCTATCGGTTATGAAAGCTGCCTCTGGGTTTTTAAAGTCAATGGGGATTAGTTGTGAGATGACTGTGGCATCGGCACACAGAACCCCTGAACGTGCTGCTGAGTATGCAAAAACTGCGAAAAAGCGAGGGCTAAAGATTATTATAGCTGGTGCTGGAATGGCGGCACATCTCGCCGGTGTACTCGCTTCTCACACTGATTTACCGGTTATTGGCGTTCCTCTTGACGCTTCTTCCCTGCGTGGTATGGATGCATTACTTGCCACTGTCCAAATGCCTCCCGGGGTTCCGGTTGCAACCATGGGGATAGGCAAGGCAGGAGCGAGAAATGCTGGTGTTCTCGCTCTTAGAATATTGGCTCTTGCTGACCCTTCACTTGAAGGAAAATTATTGCAATTCAAGAAGGATATGGTCAAAGAGGTCGAGCAAAAGGCCAAAAAGGTTTATGTGTGAAAATGGTATAAAGGAGGCAGCTGCCTGCATACGGGAAGGAGGTATCGTAGCTTTTCCGACTGAAACGTATTATGGGCTGGCTGTTGATGCCGATTGTGAGAAAGCGATAGAAAGACTGTTTGAGATTAAAAAGCGAGGATTGGATCAGCCACTTCTGCTTCTTGTTGAGTCCAGAGCAGCTTTGCAGCAGGTGGTTGCTGATGTTCCGGAAATATACAATACTTTGATGACAATGTATTGGCCAGGAGCCCTTACGCTTATATTTCCTGCAAAACCATGTGTCAGCAAAATAATTACAGGTGGTACTGACACGGTTGGTGTACGAATTTCTTCACACCCGCTTGCACAGCAGCTTGTGGTTGAGATGGGAAAAGCAATTACCGCCACAAGTGCAAACTTTTCCGGCATGCCACCGGCAGTGTCAGCTTTTGATGTTAAAAAGATTTTTCAAGGCTCTGTGGATTATATTCTGGATGGAGGATCTACTGCTGCCGGTCTTTGCTCAACCATAGTTGGTATTAACAATAAAAAACTTACCGTTATTCGCAAGGGACAGGTTACTCTGTAGCTTGTTTATGGTAATAAAAACATACAGTTATTGACGCTGCGAGTGGCTGGGATTTTTGCTACAATTGACGATTGGATTTGCTTCGGAAGTGAAAAGTATGATAGCATATCTTATACGTAAGTTCTTTGAACTGTTGTTTCTTTATGGTTCTGAAAAATATCGGAAAGGAATGTTAATATGAATGCACTGAAATGGGATAAAGATTTTGCCTTGGAGCAGGCGGCCGACGATGCCGAGCTTTTGCAGGAGCTTTTAGATATTTTCAAAGATTCTTTACACTCTGATCTTGTACAGATGGAACAGGGGTTGGCTGAAAACTCCTCCACAAAAGTGAGCAGTGCTGCTCATTCAATTAAAGGTGCAGCGGCCAGCCTCGGTATTACTGGTATTAATGAAGTGGCAGCCCGGATTGAAAGTGATAGTCGGGAAGGTGGTATTGCTGTCGCCCAAAAAGAAATATCTTCACTACAGGGTCTGTTGGAAGAATTACGGAAATTGTAGGATGTGTTGAGTTGCCTCTTTTCGATGGCGGGAAAAGAGGCAACCTGCTTTTTCATCCATTGTGTTCTTATTGCCGTGTTAATTGACGATATTTAATCCTGTGCGGTTGATCTGCTGTGCCTCCGAGCCGTGCCTTGCGGTCTTTTTCGTAGTCCGAGTAGTTACCCTCAAACCAAATCACTTGGGAATCACCTTCGAAAGCGAGGATATGGGTGGCAATTCGATCGAGAAACCAGCGATCATGGCTGATGACTACAGCGCAGCCGCCAAAGTTTTCAAGTGCTTCCTCAAGAGCCCTCAAGGTATTAACGTCGAGGTCATTGGTAGGTTCATCGAGGAGAAGAACATTTCCCCCCTCTTTAAGTGTTTTTGCGAGATGAACCCGATTGCGCTGTCCACCGGAGAGAAGGCCTACTTTTTTCTGCTGATCGGTACCTGAAAAATTAAATTTGCCCACATAGGCCCGACTGTTAATCTCTTTGGTGCCAAGCCAGATAGTTTCCTGTCCTTCAGATATTGCCTGCCAGATAGTATGTTCAGGGTCAAGGGCATCACGCGTTTGGTCAACGTATGAAAGTTTGACAGTTTCACCCAAATGGATAGTGCCTTCCTCAGCCTGCTCCTGGCCTATAATCATTTTGAAAAGGGTGCTTTTGCCGGCACCATTTGGCCCAATGATACCAACAATACCACCAGGAGGAAGATTGAAATTCATGTCGTCTACAAGCACGCGGTCACCGTAGCATTTTTTTACATGTTCAGCTTTAATGACGACCTTTCCGAGTCGGGGGCCGGGAGGAATAAAAATCTCAAGGTCTCGTGCAAGTGATTCCGTTTCCTGGGACATCAATTGTTCATAGGAACTAATTCTTGCTTTGGATTTACTTCTTCTTCCTTTAGGGGAGAGTCTGATCCATTCTAATTCTCGTCGGAGGGTTCGTTGCCTGTCGCTTTCCTTTTTTTCTTCACGGGCCAAACGTTTTTGTTTTTGATCAAGCCAGGAAGAATAATTGCCTTTCCATGGGATTCCTATACCGCGATCAAGTTCTAAAATCCATCCTGCTACATTATCGAGGAAGTATCTGTCATGGGTTACTGCTATGACGGTACCCTGATAGGTCTGGAGATGCTGTTCGAGCCAGGCAACGGATTCTGCATCGAGGTGGTTTGTTGGCTCATCAAGTAAGAGAATATCAGGTTGCTTGAGCAGGATACGGCAGAGAGCAACCCTTCGTTGTTCCCCGCCGGAAAGAATACCACATTTGGTGTCAGATGGTGGACAGCGCAGGGCATCCATTGCCATGTCGAGACGACTGTCGAGATCCCATGCATCCAGATGATCGAGTTTTTCCTGGACAACACCCTGGCGATCAATGAGATCCTGCATTTCGTCATCGCTCATTGGTTCTGCAAATTTTTCATTTATTTCATTAAACTCGTTGAGGAGATCAACTGTTCCCTGTACACCTTCTTCCACAATTTCTTTAACAGTTTTTTCTGGAGATAACTCCGGTTCTTGTGGCAGGTAATCAACGGAATGGCCGGGTGAAAGGTGGGTTTCGCCATTGAATTCGGTATCGATGCCAGCAAGAATTTTGAGAAGAGTACTTTTGCCGGAACCGTTAAGCCCTAAGACGCCAATCTTTGCACCATAAAAATAGGAAAGTGAAATATCCTTGATTACCGGTTTGCTGTCGTAATATTTGCTGACTTTGATCATTGAATAGATGATCTTTTTATCGTCTGTACTCATAGGTATTCCCTAGGTAGTGATTCGTGTTTTTTGAAAAATGATATTGTAAGCAATTTGTAGCAGTGATAGTACAAAAAAAAGCACGATAATCAAATGGAAGATTATCGTGCTAAAAACTTTTCAATTGATAAAAAGTTCTCTTTTTGTTTTAAAAACGTGAGAATGTTATTCTTTTGAGGAATCAGAATCTGTAATACTTTTTGCGATCAGTGCTCCGGCAATCCCCATCAGGCCAATGCTTCTTGCTTTCTTGACAGCAGGTTTAACCATGGAAGCAAGCATTGCTCTTCTTCTAACATGTCCAAGATCAGCGAGTTCCGGGGTGTGGGTTGAAAAAAGCAGAGAAATATCCTTTTTCTTGCCATAATAGCGACTATTCGGGCCAAGTTCTCCTCCGTCCGGCTCGATACCCTTAGCACCATTTTTAACATATTGGGCCACCTCAGATTTAGGATCATCAAGGTCACCAAAAATCCTGGCACCGGTAATACACGTCTGAACGCAAGCAGGTTGTAGGCCAGCTTCAACTCTGGGCATGCAGTATGTGCATTTATCAGCTTTCCCATCTTCGGAAACATCGTCTACGAGATCCGGGTTAATGTATCTGGCCTCATAGGGGCAGGCATCAACGCAGGCACCACAGCCAAGGCAGCGGTCTTTGTCTATCTGAACAGTTCCATTAAATGGATCTTTCCAGGTTGCGGCAATTTCCATGGTTTTGGTCTTGCCTGTTTTTATATCTGTGAATGTAACCTCTTCTAAGTCTGCAGGACATTCGGGAACGCATACCGGATCATTGCAATGATTGCAAAGCCCTGGATAATACGTAGAAGCCATTTCCTTTTCTACCAGGCTAGGCCCAATACGATAGACCCAGTTGCGATGAAACTCAACAGGGACCTCCCATTCTGCTTTGCAGGCAATAGTGCAGGCATGGCAGCCCACACATCGTTCAAGGTCAATAATCATTCCATATTGCATTGTATCCTCCTGAAGTAGTACCTTTAAAGCTGAAGTTATGCTGAGGTCGGAATATCGATGATATTGCCGTCCTTAATAAATTTAACAAAGTTATTACGCATGCCGTGGGCTCCGGTTTCAGGGTCTAATGTAATTTTAGTCATTAGACTCGTATCATCAACACCCGCATCAACAGCTACGCTCATCAATGGGTTTGCGGTTCCATAGCCATGTCCCATGTACACTACGTCTTTTCGAATACCTGGAGTTGTTTTGACAGTAGTCGTTGTTCTTGATTTAAAACCATCCTGATTGATAAATCCTACGACATCACCATCTTTAAGACCCATTTTTGTGGCAAGTTCATCGTTGAGCCACACGGGGTTGCTCGGCATGGCATTGTTCAGCCAAACATTATTTTGTGTTCTATTAAAAGTATGTACAGGCACACGTCCATAAATGAGTCTGGCAAAACCTGCAGGTGAATCTTTCACTGGAATATATGTTGGTGCACCAGGGAAACCTACATCGGCAATATCTTCGTTGAAGAAAAGAACTTCAAAATCTTCAGGCATTTGGTATGGGTTTTTTCCCGCCTGAATATGGATACCACCTTCAGCTCTTACCTGTGCAAGAGAAAGGCCAGCAACCGCAAGGTTCTTTTCGACCATTTCTTCTATAGTCTTTACAGGGATATCTTTTTCATATCCCATCCTCTTGGCGATTTCGTTAGTTATATAGACCTGATCTTTTCGCTCAAACATCGGTGCCATGAGAGGCATTCTTGGTGCGATATATTGTTGCTGCTTTTCCGAAAAGTCCCATTGAGTGCCGGTTTTGATAAGATCATATCGCTCAAGGTAACTGACTTCAGGGAGAAGAATATCAGCCCACATAGTTACATCAGTTGGCATAACATCAACACACATGACGAAGTCCATCTGTTTGAGTACGTCCTTCATCTTTTGCTGGCCGGGGATGGTTTGAATGGGATTTTGGCCCCATATTACGCATCCTTTGATGGGGTATGGCTTTCCACTCAGTGCAGTATCTCTGATTAATTCCGTGGGTGTGCCAGGAGGTGTGAACGGGTACCGCATTTCCTCATCTTCATTCATGTTGAGGTTGTGCGCTGCTTCATGTTCCTGCTTGGCCCAGCTGATTTTGCCAACTTTAGGCCCTTTAGCTGGAACCCAACCACCTTTGACAAAATATGCTCCAAGAAGGCCAGTAAGGCATGCCAGAGCACGTTGTCGCTGGAAATCATTGCCATACCAGGAGACATGTCTGCCGGGATGAATAGAGACATTAGGGGCATTTTCAGCGAGCATTATCGCAACTTCTTTTATTTGTGCAGCGGGGATATCACATTCTTTTGCTGCTCTTTCGAGGCTCCAACCCTGAATGGCTTTGGTGAATTCTTCAAAACCATCACCATACTCATCAATGAAATCAGCGTCATATTTCTTTGTGGTAACGAGATAGTTCATGATGGCAAGTAAAAAGGCGGTATCCGTTCCGGGTTTAATTTTCACCCATATATCAGATTTTGCAGCAGATGCGGAGTAGCGCGGGTCGACCACGATGAACTTGGCACCGTTCTGTAATCCTTTGACGTATCTTTTGATGTGGCTGATGTGAATGTTTTCTCCAAAATGTCCACCTAAGACCAAAATGGCCTTGGCATTTGGCATATCGACGTTTTCACCGGGGGCCATGCCAATTGTTGCGAGATAGGCGGTGTCACGAATGCCTCTACATTGGAAGAAGGAAGCTTCACTGACGTTGTGGGTACCTACAGTACGCTCGAAGAAGTGCATCGGGTACTTGGCAGTTGATCCGTGGGGAAACATGCATATACCCTGGGGCCCATAAGTCTCGTTGACTTTCTTTAATTTGGAACCACATTCATCGAGTGCTTCTTTCCATGAGATCTTTTTCCATTTCGGCTTGCCACGTTCGCCAACGTTTTTCAAAGGGAATTTCAGGCGATCGGGATCGTAAAGCAATTGGATGCCTGCATTACCCCTTGCGCATATCGAGGTACCGTTGTCAATCGATTTTGGATTACCTTCAAGTTTTACAAGACGATCGTTACGTTTTTTTCCAACAAGCTGGCATCTCCAGAAACACATTTCACAAACACCGCCAACTACTGTTTCATCCTTGAAAGAACCTGCAGGTTCTAAGGGAGAGCGTGTAACGCCGGTTTCAGATGCGATGACTTTTGAAAGGGGTAATGCAACAGCTGCCAGAGAGGCAGACTGCAAAAATTTACGCCTCGTTAAGTTGAACGCCATATTCCTCTTCCTCCTTTGTAAAAAAATCAATAATGCTGATTATAACATGGTAAAAAGGGTGTTGTACTTCCCCTTTAACCCGTACTGAAAATATGGAAAACCAGGGGAGGAAAAACTTTTCGAGAAACTCTTCCTCTGCCTTCTGGTTTTTGTCTTCCGCTAAAAAAGATAAAAATTCAAGTTGATGCACAAGGCTGTCCGGTAGATCCGAATCAGCGGTCATGGTATAGCCAAGAGAATGATAAAAGGCCACTATTTTATCAGAAAATTTTCCTTTTATTGTCTTTTCAAGGTACACCGATGCATAGGGGGGAGCTGCAACATGAGGAAAGCCATTGATGAATAGTCTGGTATGTTCTACCTGAATATCTTCAAGTGCATCCTTGCTGCTGCCGAATGCGTTTTTTAAATCGTTTAGTTCTTTGTCCCCACCAAGTGTTTCAAGTAGAGCATAAAGATTTGCACGGTAGTCCTCGGTGAACCACTCGGGTTCAGGGTATCGCATGCTTTGTGCACAAAAACGATAGAGTGTCGAAACATGGTCAGTTATGCTTGGATTCTGCATTCTGATAAAAATAGTATTGAAATGATTATTGAAAAGCAAATAGGATTTTAATAGCCACTTGGATCAAGTTACATGTACTACAATGTATTCGTAGAGTATCATACTTTTCAAAGTTATTTTTGTAAATACCACATGGTGGTATTGCTTCTCGTTTTTTTTACGTCATCGCTTAGGAAAAATACAATAAATTAATAATGTTATGATGGAAGATGGTAACTTCTCCAAAAGTGTTGGTAAAATAAAGCGTGCGTTCGAACCCCTGCCCTTGTATGATGGGAAGCATGAAAAGCACATTCGATCAACTCAC
>CAMZKN010000094.1 GCA_947311315.1 uncultured Desulfobulbaceae bacterium
GAATGTGCTTTTCATGCTTCCCATCATACAAGGGCAGGGGTTCGAACGCACGCTTTATTTTACCAACACTTTTGGAGAAGTTACAATTATAGTTGTCGCTGACCGGTAATTATAATTGTCGTTGAACAAAAGCGATAAAGAAATCGACCCATGACAGGAATTACGGGTTATTTTCTCTATCGCCTTGTATTTCTCGAAATGTTAGTTTATCTCCATGTCAAATGGGAGCATAGGGATAGACTGCTTCACGATTTTGAAATGAGATAATATCTTGTTTTTGAATCATACCTGCATCGATATTTATAGCTTGTCGAATGGTCTCATTTTGTTGCCAGCTCTCATACCCTTTTAACACTGTTGGCAAATGGACAATGAGAGCAGCAGATATAGACCTAGAGGCACTTTCCCATAGATAGCTTGGTGTATGATCCACTGCGTAGTAATCCACTTTTCCAATTTTAAACATAGGATCTTTGAATGAGGTTGGTTTGGCAAAAAAGAACCCCATGTTCTCGTCACAACTGACGTCAATAATCAGGCAGCCTGGTTTGAGATAAGATTTTTCATCTTCTGTTACGAAAAGGATGGGATGATCCGGTTCTTGCAGGAGTCCGTTCACAATTATTTCTGATTGATTGATCAGCTCACACAACGGTTGCTCGGTGCCATCGTGCTCTACCACCAACATGCGCGCTTCACCTTCATTGCCTTCCCTGATACGGACATAATGACAATCAAGTACTTCCTCGCGTACCTCGTGGTCGGGGCGTTGAATGCAAATTGTGATATCTCTAAAGCCATGTGCTTTCAGGGCGTATATTGCGCCACGGCTGACCGCACCAAAACTAAAAATGACTACTTTGCGCTGATTGCCGTAGTGCCCGTCGATTCCTTTCAGTTGCAGGGCATGTAATACCGCACAATATCCTGCCATTTCGTTATTTTTATAAAAAGTATGGCGGCCGATCTGCCCATTAGGTCCCCAGACAAACATATCCTCAAAGGCGATAAGCGTCTGTTTGCGATCTATCGCAATCTGCGTGTGCGCTCTTTGCTGTACACAATGCGGATAGCCCCAAAGGATCCCACCCTCACAAAGTTCTTTGAAATCTTCTAATACCGGTTTGGCGAGGATGACATTTCCAATATCTGCAAGTAGCTCATGGCGTGTTGCAACACCACCTGACTGCTCCGCTATTTCTGAATCGGTAATACCAAAGGGTGTTCCATAACCTTCTTCAAATATAAGCTGACAACGAATGTGTTCAGGGAGGCGTACCAGATGTTCCGGATGGATAGGAATACGTCGCTCGTCTTCTTTTCTGGAAGTACCAATGACGCCAAATTTTAATTTATTCATAGAGTTTTCTTTTCCTCACAAAAAATAGCCATATTGCATGAAACACGTAATTGTTTTCCCGGGAGGTTGTCCGAGAGTATACAGAACTTCTTGTAAATTTGGCCTTTTAACAATCCGGTAAATTCGTAATCGTGGCCCAGTTATTTTCATCGGCTGGTTCATAATTCAGTACAAATATAGTCCAGTCTAAAGGAGCGTCTAGAATTTCCAGGCCCATTCTTGTTTCGGAATAATTCTTACTAAGCCATTTCGGTATAACCTGCATTTTGTACTCTTTGCCCTTTGCGGAAACCATTATTGACAACTCTTTCCTCCAATCGTGCAGTTCTTTGGACACGTCAGTCAGTGATATGCCGGCTCTGGAAACATCGTCTACGGTTCCTGAGAAAAAATTACCTTCATCTGAAAGATTGGCAACTACATTTTCCACTTCAATTCTTTGGTGGCGTCGCTTGTTCATTTTCACCGCCTTGTGTTGAGATTAAATTTTTGATTCATTCACTTAGAAAACACGAATGCTCCATTGTGTCGACAGGTGAAAGGTGAAATTTGTCTGTTCTGTTGTCTAAACAACTAAACCCAGAGGATGTTTCAAGAAACAATCGGAGATGGGGGAATCTGCGGCATGTACGTGGTTCAAAAAATGGTTAAGCAATTCCTGGTTCGCCGCCTGACGATGCCGCAATATCTACCCTGTGCCTAACATGTGTTGCGATGTCAGGCTGTACAGGTCAGTAACAGGAATTGAATGACTATTTCACGGTTCTTGAGAGGGTAGTATACTGTGAAAATTATAATAAGTCAATGTTTTTCCGCTGTTATTGGCTTGTCCCCAGTGTTGATCGGAGACTAAGTCGTTCAGTATGGGCTTAAAATGCTTAGTTTACTTCAGTAAAAATCACTACTATTGGACTGCATAGTAGTAGTGAGAAATCCGGGGCAATCAATGATCCTGCCCTTGGTGCTGCGTCTTTTGTAACGTGTAACAGTTACCGTTTTATTTCTCAAATTCAGTAGAGCATTTCGTTTATGAAAGGGTGCTTCGTTTGCTCCTTTTTCGCCAAAGGCAAGATGACACCAAGTATGGCGTTTAGAGCGATTGGTTTGGCAATAAAATCATCCATACCAGCATTGAGACATTCGAAAGAAGGCTCAGGCATTGTTGTTCCCGATATGGCAATGATAGGGGTGCGTTTGCTCTTTTTTTCTTTCTCGCGTTGCCGAATAAGTCGAGTTGCTTCAAAACCTCCCATAACCGGCATCTCCAAATCCATGAAAATGAGTGCAAAATCTTTTTCCATTAAAAGTTCAACAGCTTTCTGTCCGTTTGTTACACATTGAATATTCAGGTTATAACGGTCGCACACACTTTCGAATAAAGAATGTATAATAGTACTGTCATCTACTACCAGGATATCTGCTGCGGAGTTGTCCATTTTCATTCCACCATAAAAAGGTTATCCCAACCATAACAATCAATCTGCCAGTCTGTCTATTTTGGGTAATTGTTGCAGAAGAATGTATTGCAATCGTATGGTTTTATCGGCAAAGAAATTCGGCTCAATAAGCCAGTCTTTGTCTTTATGTCTCAGGATCTCAGCAAAAGGTTCATATTTTTTTACCTCGCCCGAAATAATAATTTCCAGGGGGCGGTTCAAATCAATTTTGCAGGAGGCTTTGAATTTGGTAGAGGCAGGAGTGATTGGTCAGGTGGTTTGCAGCAATGAACGAAGGGTAATAGAAATCTTTTTCTACCCCCCGAAAAAGCGGCGGATACGAGTCCAGAATGAGGGTTTAACCTCTTGAGACGTGTACTCCTGGAGTACTTTCCGGTAGACATCGTAAGCTCTGGTGTCAAGAATCCTTGTTTTATCTTCAGGGTTTATCTCTGGCTCGGAGGGTGTTTCAACCCGTACATCTGATTTGTCGAAATGGAGTTCATGGTTACCAATAAGGATAATATCTTCATGTTTGAGGTGTTGGTGGTCTGCACGCTTTTGATTGATGAAGGTTCCGTTGGTGGAGTCAAGGTCACGCAGAACAAAGGTTCTGGCAATCGATTCAATTTTTGCGTGGAACCCGGATACGGCAGGCTGATCGATTACAATATCATTTGATGCATGTCTGCCAATGGTACAGGTCTGTCCTGATTTAAGTGAATATGTGTGTACTTTATTTCCTTTCAACATCAGAGTCAGGGATGGCATTTCGTGTCCTCTTTTGCATTGTCAGTAGAGTTATTTCGGCGTGCAACCGATTGTAATGGATTCACGCGGAGGATGTATTATACCAGTTCTATTGGAAATTTTCACACAAAGTTGAAAAAAAAGTCAATTTATAGAAGACTACTGCATCGGTGTAGAGTAGTTTTTACCTTATAAGACAAAGTGCATGGCGGCGGGACAGGCAGGCAATAAATAGTTCTATTTTTTTGAGAGATAAAGTGAAAATATGTCTATGAAAAATATATGGATTCTTGGTGCTGGAAAGTTTGGTCGTATTGCGTACAAAAGAATCGTCAGTCGCTTTCCACAGTCTGATGTTACAGTCGTGGATAATGTGGTGGAAGTAAGTGAATTAACAGGAGTAACGACAGTATTTGAAGATGGAATATCCTGGCTGGTCAGGAATCTAAAAAGAGAAAGTAGGGTGGATATGATAGTACCAGCTATCCCTCTTCATGTGGTGGTGGAATGGGTGAAGGAGAAGCGCGCGGGTATATGCTCTGTTTCTCCCTGGCCATTGCCGTCAAATTATTTATCACAACTGCCTCATCCCATGTGCAACGGGGACAGTACAGTATATGTGAGCCATGCTGATTTTCTCTGTCCTGATAATTGTGCCGAGCCCGAATCCTTTTGTACCTACACCGGAGAAAAAAGAGCAAAAGATATGTTTCGATTGCTTCGGGATCTGGATGTTGATGGAGCCAATTCTCTGGTGATTCGCAGTTATCAACTGCTCCCTGGAGTTGGCGGGATATATCCGCGGGATCTCTGGAATCTGCTGGATCGCGTGGAAGCCTTGGACAATCAATCTCTTATTATTGCCACGGCCTGTCGGTGTCATGGTGTTGTGGATGGAATCTGCTTGACTTGAGTCAAGTGCAGAATGTGTAAAGAGGGGTATTGTACAAAGATACCGGATCATCCCAAGAGAGGTGGTCATATTCGGAAAAGGCCAGGAGGGTACGCTATGGAATCACCTATTGATCTTTCTAATGATGATATTATCAGCGCAATGCGAAGTATGGATGGTTTTATTGATATCTCCATCAACGATTTCAAAGAGATCTACAAATATGCTTATAATCACGCTTTGAAGCGTTCATTGCACGCGGTTACCGCTGCTGATCTCATGACGAAAGACGTTCTTTCGGTGCCTTCTGATGCAACGACCCAGGTTGTAGTACAAAAAATGGCAACCAAGGTTGTTTCCGGCGTTCCTGTGCTTTCAGTTGTTGATAAAACAGTGGTTGGAGTCATTTCCGAAAAAGATATATTGTTTCGTCTTGGTAAACGGAATATACGATCATTCTGGCAACTGTTATCACTCTGTTTTGAAACAGAGAGGTGCCTCGTCTCTTCAATTCTAGATCTTACGGCAACCGCGCTTATGAGTAGTCCTGCAATAACTATTGCCAAAGAAACGTCCGCTGCAGAAATTATTCGACTTTTTCGGGAAAATAAAATCAACCGTGTACCGGTTGTCGATTCTTCAGGTCAATTGTTGGGTATTGTCTCCAGAAATGATTTGTTAAACGCCCATCTTCTCGTAAACGAATAAGTGATTATGAAATATTTGAGCAAAATGAAAGGCAGCGGCCAAAGTCCACCCCGGGTGAGTTTTTTTGAAATACTCTGGTCCTGGCTTGGAGCATTTTTAGGGATAGGGGCAGTCTCTCTTCTGCACTTTAACGTCCTTGGTGAGACGGATTATGTTATGATTATTGGTTCGTTCGGCGCCTCGGCAGTACTCATTTATGGCGCCATACGAAGCCCGCTGGCACAACCACGAAACCTCGTGGGCGGGCACGTAATATCAGCAATTATTGGTGTGAGCTGTTATAAGCTTTTCCCATCTGATCCCTGGCTGGCATCATCATGTGCTGTGGCAACGGCGATTGCGGTAATGCATGCGACCAAAACCCTGCACCCTCCCGGTGGGGCCACCGCTTTGATTGCTGTTATCGGTTCTGTTAAAGTGCACAGTCTCGGTTATCTTTATGTGCTTATTCCCGTTGGAATTGGGGCTCTGGTTATGTTGATAATCGCCTTGTTTATCAATAATATCCCACGAAAACGGAGCTATCCGGAGTTCTGGTTTTGATTGTACAATATGTACGCCTTATGTGAGTCCTTTTTCCGCCTGGGCCTGTATTGCGGTAATGGCAATGGTATTGACGATATCAGTAACCAGACAGCCGCGACTGAGATCGTTTACCGGCTTGTTGAGACCCTGCATGATGGGGCCGATAGCAACGGCCTTTGCTGAGCGCTGCACCGCTTTGTAGGTGTTGTTTCCGGTATTGAGATCCGGGAAGATAAAGACGGTCGCTTTACCGGCAACCTGGCTCTCTGGCATCTTTGTTCTGGCGACAGTTGCATCCACCGCAGCATCGTATTGAATTGGCCCTTCAAGGAGCAGATCCGGGGCGAGTTTTTGTGCGATCTCCGTTGCCTTTTTCACCTTTTCGACCTCTTCGCCAACTCCTGATGTACCTGATGAATAGGAGAGCATGGCAACCAGCGGTTTTATGCCGAAGAGTTCAGCCGTCTTCGACGATTCAATTGCAATTTCAGCAAGTTGCTCTGCAGTAGGTCTTGGGTTTACAGCGCAATCACCGTAGACAAGTACACGGTCTTCAAGACACATGAAGATAACAGAAGACATTATTGTACTGCCGGGCTTGGTTTTAACAAACTGGAGAGAGGGGCGAACGGTATTCAGGGTGGAATGTACGGCACCAGAGACCATACCGTCTGCATGACCTTTGTACACCATCATGGTGCCAAAGTGGGTGACACCCGACATCACATCCCGTGCGTTATCAGGCGTAATCCCTTTATGTTTCCGTAGCTCGAAATAGGTGTCGGCATACTCTTCAAAATAATCGGACGTGGTGGGTTCGATAATTCTTGTATCGCCAAGATTTAGTCCCAGACCGACAATTTTCTTTTCAATCTCCTGAGCGTTACCGAGAAGGATAATAGCCACAGCCTCCCGGTGAATAAGAATTTCCGCCGCACGTAGTATTCGTTCTTCTTCACCTTCGGGCAAAACAATCACCTGTTTATGTGCCCGGGCCCGCTTGATAAGGCCAAACTCAAACATCTTCGGAGTGGTAAAGAGCATACTGTAGCCAACGATTTTTTTGCGCAATTCGGTGGTATCAACATTTGATTCAAAAATTCCGAGGGCGGATGCTATTTTAAGTTGAGATTCCGGAGTGATGGTGCCATGGATTTTCTGAATCTTTGTTGCGGTTGTGAAGGTGTCTTCTTTTACTTTTACTATGGGGACAAGATTATGTATCCCCAGCAGAAGGTTTCGCAGGAGATCGTCGGTTTCGAGATAGCCTGTCAGCACGATACCACCAATATTGGGCATATTGCTCGACCTGTAGGCGGCAAGTGTTCCAAGAATAATATCAAGGCGGTCGACAGGCGTTATCACAAGGTTGTCGTCGGAGAGCCTGGGCAGATAGTTTTTCAGGTTCATTGCGGCGATGACAAAACGGGAAATCGAACGATTGAGCTGGTCTGTACCGTAGATGACCTGTGCATCCAGTGCCTGGACAATTTCGGCCATAGTTGGCCTGTTCAGTGCGTCCTCATAGGGGATGGAATAGGTGAGGCCTATTGTGTTCTGCAGGCTTTGGTTTAGCGAATCCAGCATCTGTTCCTGCAGATGGGGTGGGGTTCTGTTAACAATTATTGATAATATATTTGAGCCTTTATCCTTAAACGATTCAGTTGCAAACCGACAGGACTCTACCACCGTTTCAATGGAATCGTTGTGGGCGTTGGCAACGAGAAGGACGGGGCTGCCCAGGTTATTGGCAATTTCGACATTGAGTTCAAATTCAAAGGCAGAGGAATCACTCGCAAAGTCTGTTCCCAGGCAGAGGACAAAATCGTATTCATTCTCCAGCTGTTTATATTTATCGAGAATGCCTTCGAGCAGTTTGCCATATTTTTTTTCGGAAATAAGGTTTCTTGCTTCCTCAAAAGTGTAGGCGTACATCTTGTCGTAAGGGAGATCAGTGTCGTAGTAAGTCGAAATCAGGTGAATGATATCATCTTTGCTGTTTTCGTTGTGCCGGGTGTTGATGATGGGGCGAAAGAAGGCGACGCTCACAAGGTTTCGCACCAGGAGTTCCATCACTCCGAGTGTGATCAGAGAGAGACCGCTTTGCGGTTCAAGGCCAGTAATATAGAGATTCTTCGACATGGTTTTCCTGGTGTAAGGAGGATTATCAGCGAAGCGATCTTATATAATCTCCCACCGCTTCAACGCCTTTTTCATTCAAGATGCGCAAAGCACCTGAGCCGACAACAGCAATATCTATCTTGCCTTTGAGAAAGTCAATATCCTTATGATCTTTGACGCCAAAACCAAGGGCGAGTGGCAGCCGGGTGGCCTGACGGCAGCGGGCAAGATACTGGTCTAGATCATCAGAAAAGGCAGTGTCCTGGCCTGTTACACCCTTACGGGCAACGCAGTAGACAAAGCCCTGTGCAAAGTCGGCTAGGTAGCGCATCCTTTCATCCGGTGTGTTGGGTGAATAGAGCTGGATTGGGGCCAGTTGCTCTTTATTCATGGCCTGCAAGTAGTCTTCCGCCTCTTCAGGCGGTGCATCGGGAACGATCATTCCCCTGATACCACACTCGGCTGCAACCTTCGTAAAACGCTCAACCTGATACTTAAAAAGTATATTATAGTAGCTCATAAAAAGAAAAGGAATATCAAGGGATGCCGTGATTTTCCGAGTTGCATCCAGACAGTCCGCCACACTGGCACCGGTTTGCAGAGCGTCCTGGCAGGCCTTTAGAATGACCGGGCCGTCGGCTATGGGTTCCGAAAAAGGGATTTGCAGCTCCATGAGGTCAACACCTGCTTCAACCATGGTGCGGGCAAGTTGTATCGAAGAATCAAAATCCGGATAGCCGAGGACTATGTGTGTCATGAGCAGGATATCTTTTTGCTCACGTTTTTCTCTGATATAGTTTTCAAGCATTGTAGTCCTCCGCCTTTTCTCTGATAAACTGTTCCCATTGCGGATCACCGATGGCATCAGCTACTGTGAAGATATCTTTATCTCCACGACCGGACTGGTTGATTATTATACATTCTTCCCCGTTCATGTCCGGTGCCTCTTTAAAGGCCTGGACAAAAGCATGGGCAGATTCAAGAGCAGGAATAAGCCCTTCTTTTTTCATGGAGAGCCGCAGGGCGTCAACTACTTCTTTATCAGTGGCGGCAGCAAAACGGACGCGACCGGTATCAGAAAGATGGGAAAGAATTGGCGAAACACCGACGTAATCAAGGCCAGCGGCCACACTGTGGGTTTCTCTCATCTGGCCATCATCATCCTGGAGGAAATATGTCTTATAACCCTGGGCCACTCCAATGGTTGCCTGATCCGAGGCAAGCCTGGCTGCATGCAATTTTGATGGGAGTCCTTTGCCGCCGGCTTCCACCCCAACAAGTTCCACCGGATCGTCCATAAAAGCACCGAAAAGCCCAAGTGCGTTGGAGCCGCCGCCAACACATGCGTAGATCCTCGCAGGTAATTTCCCTGCATATTTTAAAATTTGTTCGCGTGCTTCCTGGCCGATAATTGATTGAAAATAGGAGACCATCTCGGGAAAAGGGTGGGGGCCGGAGGCGGTACCCAGTACATAATGAGTGTCGTCCATATTCTGGGCCCAGTCCCGAAAGGCGGCGTTCATGGCATCTTTGAGCGTTTTTGAACCGTCTTTAACACTGATCACTTCTGCACCCAGCTGTTCCATCCAGAAAACGTTGGGGCGCTGGCGTTTGACATCCACTTCCCCCATGTAGATGGTGCAGTCAAAGCCATATTTAGCAGCCATGGTTGCAGTGGCAACGCCGTGCTGTCCGGCACCTGTTTCGGCAATAACACGACCCTTTCCCATTCGTTTGACCAGCAGCCCTTGAGCAATGACATTGTTGGCTTTATGGGCCCCCGTATGGTTGAGATCTTCGCGTTTAATATAGATGCTTGCACCACCAAAATGGTGGGTCAGGTTTTCTGCAAAGGTGAGGGGGGTTGGCCTGCACGAATACGTGGACATGGTGTGTACGTATTCTTCCCAGAAAGTGGGGTCTGCCTTAATCCTGGCAAATTCCTCCTTGAGCTGGGTGAAGGTTGGAATGAGAATCTCAGGCAGGAAGGCGCCGCCAAATTCTCCGTAATATCCTGTTTTAACCATGGGTCATCCCTCCAAGGGATTGGGTGAAAATAAATGTATCTGTTCGGCAATAGAGGTCGGAATAGATGGCGTTGTTCACTGTGGCTGAATGTAGAAAACGATTGACTGTTAAAATCGGGCTGGTTTTCGGCAGGTTGAGTAATTTAGACAGCCGCTTATCCGGGTAACTGATACTGAAATGTTGTGTGCCCTTTGCAAGGGTGAAATAAAACTGTTCCTCAACGAGTTCAGAAAGGGACTTCCCATGCAGATCGATATCTTCAATCCCTGAAAAGAGAGAGGGGTGCAGGTAGATATCTTCTACAAGAACAGGAACTTTTTTAACGGTTGTCCTTCGGCTTAAATAAATGGCCTCGGAGCCACTAAAAGGGTTAGTCGTCCCTTTGTCGACGTTTATGATATGAGGTTGGTTGAGTATCTTTACCTTGGGAGGTCGTTTACTTTTCTGGAAAGAAGCCATTGTCCCTGCCAGTGAAAAAAGGTCTATTTTTTCTGGAGGATCGGTAACGTATGTACCAGAACCGCGTCGTCGTACGAGAAGATTTTTACGGATAAGGCAGTCGATTGCCTGACGGACAGTTGGTCTGCCGATGGAGTGGGATCGAGCGAGCTGATTTTCAGACGGAATTTTATCGCCCGGTACATACACTCCTGATTGTATTTTATCAAGCAATAGATCTGCCAGCTGGTGGTACAAGGGTAATGGTGACTCTTTATTTATCATGGGATCCTCCTGCATAATGAATATATGGAACAGGCAAAGTTGTCAAGACAAATTGACATATGTTTTTATTGTAACCTTTTCAAACTACCATCTGATTGAAGGGAGTTGCTGTGTGGTTTTCTGGAAATCAAATCCATGTTTTTGAGCTTATACCTTGACTTACATGCAGGCTTCAGATATTTCTACAGGGTGCCCTGCTGTCTATCTATATGTACTCCATACACCAATTTCATATATGAGCCTGTTGATTTAATGTGTTTTTCCCGATCTCTTCGTTATATGAAAAATTTTATCCTCGGAATATCAGCTATATGCCTGTGGTAAAATTTTCAATATGCCTCGATATCAGACAAAAATCCTATTAAATCAACAGACTCATATATTATGGAAATATTGTTGTGCGAGGGGAAAACTGAAAATAAAGGAATTGGTGATGTCGGAAAAGTTAAAAATAGCTGAAGAGATACAATCCAATAGAGAGTTGCCGGTTGGGGCAGCCTGTTTTACGGTTTTTCTCTGTATTTTATTTGGAGCCAATGCCGTCGCAATTAAAGTAAGTCTGACGGGACTGGGTATTTTTACAACAGCCGGATTGCGTTTTTCTCTTGCGGCCATTGCCATATCTTTGTGGGCAATGAGCACAGGTCGTTCCCTGCGTGTTGATCGGGTGCAGATCAAAAAACTTTTTATTTTCGCTATCCTTTTTATTACTCAAATTTCTCTTTTTTACCATGGATTGAGCAGGACGACTGCATCCCATGGAACATTAATTGCCAATCTTCTTCCTTTTGTTGTACTGATCCTCGCCCATTTTACTCTTCCCGGTGATTCGATTAGTCGCAAGAAAGTGTTTGGCATATTTTTTGGTTTTTGTGGGGTGTTGTTACTGGTTTTCGATAGACAGACGGTGTCGACCGACATTGGAACCGGGGATTTGATCATTTTTTGTGCAGTCCTTATCTGGGGTATCTCTGCTGTTTATGTAAAAAAAATGACGACGACGATTCATCCCGTTCTTATTACTCTTTATCCGATGTTTTTCGCTGTGCCGGTGTTTTTTGCGGCAGGTTTTTTCTTTGATGAAAAGATGGTTCGTTTTGTTGACAGCTCTGTCCTGTTTGCTCTGTTCTATCAGTCTTTTGTAACCGCATCTTTTGGTTTTATCAGCTGGAACAGTATGATTAGAAAATATGGTACGACAGCTGTACATTCTTTTGTTTATATTATGCCGGTGTCCGGTGTCTTTTTTGGAGTGTTTCTCCTTGGAGAGCCTGTAACGCCCTTTGTCATTGGTGCCATAGTTCTTATTATTATTGGTATTCTTGTATTGAATAGAAAATCGCGTCAGGTCTTGAATCCGTGATAATTTCTTTCGTAGCTTAAAAGGAGTGTGATAACAATGACCAACACAGAGAAAAATACGAAGTTTGACAACGTTCAGATGGGGAGAATAGGCAAGCGTCCCTACTGGGTGCTGAATCTTTCCAACGTGATACGGGCAATCCATCAGGTTGGTGCTGCTGTTTTTCTTACTTCATTTCTTTTAGGGAGTATTGCTCCTCTGCCAAAGATTTACCTTGTTGCAGTATTTGTCAGTGGTTTTGTACTATTTTTTACAGAAGGGATGCGGCACAGACAGATCTTTCGTGAATTGTCTGGACTGAGCACTCTGGTAAAGCTTGTACTGCTTGGAGCTGCCTATCACGGATTTTTACCCGCAACACCAACAGTGCTTGTTGTTTTTCTCATGGCTTCCATGATGTCCCATGCTCCTAAATTTATTCGACATCGCTTGATATTTTAGAGTATCTGTTGTGCCTTCTTCTTCGATAATTAAACAAAATATGATATCCTAATCTGACTGGCGTACAGAATAGCAATTGAATTAGCAAAAATTCTCCGGACCGCAGAGATGAACAGAGATTTTGCCGAGAAAACAGGGAATAAGTACATTCTGCTCGACCGTATAGGAATCGGCGGTATGGCGGAGGTGTATAGATGTAAACTGATCAGGCAAAAGGGCTTTGAGAAAATCATTGTTCTGAAGAAGCTTCTTCCACATGTTGCGCAGGATAAAGAAATTGTAGATAATTTTATAGACGAAGCGAGATTGGCTGCATTGCTTCAGCATGAAAACATCATCTCAATTTATGATTTCGGCGAACTGGATGGCAGTTATTTCATTGCCATGGAGTATCTTTTTGGTAAAGATCTGCATACGATTATGCAGCGGGCCAAAGAGATTAATGTCCCAATGGACGTCGGACGGTCACTTCGTATAGCTGCAAAAATATGTGCAGGGATGGAATATGCACATTCATTGAAGGATCTCAACCACTCTCCTCTTCATCTTATTCACCGCGATCTCAGTCCACATAACGTTTTTATTACCTATGACGGTAAAGTCAAAATAATAGATTTTGGCATAGCTAAGGCGGAATTATATGACAATCATAAGCAGGTAGGTGTTCTCAAAGGAAAGATTTCCTATATGTCGCCTGAGCAACTCGCCGGAGAAAATATTGACCTGCGATCTGATATTTTTTCCATAGGTATTTTGTTATATGAGATGCTGAGTGGACAAAGGATGTACAAGGGAGATACTGCAACTCTGATCAGAAAATGTATGCTTGTCGAATATGTAGAACCTGAAAAAACCTGTCCTGGGCTGCAGAAGGAAATATACGACATTCTTCACAAAGCACTGCAAAAGGATAAAACAAAGAGATACCAGTCCTGTGCTTCCATGCGTTCTGATATTGAAGATTGTCTTTTTAACATGAAGCAGCGGGTCGATGATCGATCATTACAGGATTACGTTCGGCAGGTCTTTGCAGTTGAGTTCGAAGTTGAGAAAAACAGGTTGCCTGAAGCAAAGGAACATCTTGCTGAACCCACTGTTTCTCCTGCTGATAAAACGGCTTTTTCAGATGTATCTAAATACCCCGCGTTCAATACGGTTGCTCAACATCATGATGATAATCAGGCCCGCTTATCACCTCTATGGAAGAAAAGAGGTATGGGAACCATCGCTTTTGTTATCGTACTCTTTTTTTCCCAGCATGCAGGTGTGCAGAATGAAAAAGGAGATGAAATAATTCCGGTGATTGTGGAGAAAAAAGTGCCAGCGGTTGAACTGTTACCCGTTGAACCACCTCCTGTTGAAGATGTTGTCGAGGTCGAAAAAGTCGAAAAGGTCGAAAAAGAGGTAGAAGCGGTGTTGCCGGAAGTGTCTCTGTCGCCGCAGCAGTTGAAAGTTGAAGCATTTTTGACAAAAGCTCAAAAGAGTTTTGCCGATAATCGGCTGGTTCAACCCCGGCATGATTCTGCTCTGGGGTATTACCAGAAGGTACTCGAACTCGATCCTGAGAACAGGGTGGCTATTGAAGGAATATCTTCCCTAGGTCAAAGATATGCGGAGTTGGCAGAACAGGCGTTGTGGGAAGACAAATATGTCGAGGCGGAAAAATTTGCGGGTTTGGGCTTACGGCTTTTTCCCAGGGATAAATGGCTGTTGTCGCTGCAAAGAAAAATTGAGAAGCAGAAACACCTTACTCAAAGCAAATAGTTGATGTTTCTCACGGAGTCCAGTCGTCGGGGAAATGGAGAAGGGTGATGGCTATATTGTCGTTTCCACCTGCATCATTGGCCATATCAATCAGCATATTGGCTTTTAGAGGAAGAGGTGCATCAAACGATAAAACAGAGCTGATTTCTTCCGAATTCACCATGTTGTACAGACCGTCGGAGCACAGCAGGAAAGTTGTTCCCGGTGAGATTATCCCTCTGATGATATCCGCTTTGATATCTGTTTTTGTTCCCACAGCTTGTAAAAGTATATTCTGATAACAGCATTTGTCCGCTTGTTCCTGGCTAATCAGTCCCTGCTCCAATTGCTCCTGTACCAGAGAATGATCTTTTGTCAGCTGGGTCAAGGTGTTATTATGAAAATAGTATGTACGGCTGTCACCAACGTGTCCAAGAATGAATATGTTGTCTGTCACTGTCATGAGTTCTGCTGTGCAACCCATACCTGCATGGGGTGGGTTGGTCTTGACATGGGATTGGATTTTTCTGTTTGCAAGAGCAAAACAGGATTGGATCTTCTTTCTGCTCTCTGTTACGGGCAGTTCTTCGCTGCCGCTGAATACTTCTGTTGCAGCTTCCAGGAAGAGTGCACTGGCAATTTCTCCCCCAGCCGCTCCACCCATTCCATCGGCTACTGCAAAACAACGACATGTGGTGCTTGCCAGACAGATGTCCTGATTACTTGATCGTTTCAGGCCCTGATCAGTTTTGCAGTATGCAATAAGGTGTGTATTGCGTGCCATCGTTTCTATTGTGCCATTCAGGTGATGAATTTGGCTGAAGTCACTGTTTTGGGTCACTTGAGTTAGATATAATTGTAAAATACCCTATTTTATTCATTAGTTCTACAGGGGAAAAGAGCTAATTAAATATCATTTGTAATAAGATTTTCTTCGAAAATCAAAGGAATTATGATACCATAGTGTGCTGAAAATTGCACACTGGCAGCAAACGTTCTATTGGGATGATTATCCCCGGATAAAAGTGATGAGCAAAGACTACACTGAAAAAATTGGCAATAAATATATCCTGCTTGACCTCATTGGAGTGGGCGGAATGGCGGAGGTGTACAGGTGTAAACTTTCCGGGTCAAAGGGTTTTGAAAAAATAATTGTTTTAAAAAAAACTGCTTCCACAAGTTGCACAGGATAAAGAGATTGTAGAAAATTTTATTGCTGAAGCGAGACTGGCAGCATTGCTTCAACATGAAAACATTGTTTCCATCTATGATTTTGGTGAACTGGACGGCTGTTATTTTATTGCCATGGAGTATCTCTTCGGTAAAGATCTGTACACCATCATGCAGAGGGCCAAAGATGCGGATGCTCCTATGGGTTCTGAGCAGGCCCTTTTAATTGCGGCGAAAATCTGTGAGGGAATGGAGTATGCGCACTCGTTAAAGGATCTTCAGTATCGGCCGCTTAACCTTATTCACCGTGACCTCAGTCCACACAATGTTTTTATTACCTATGATGGCAAGGTAAAAATTATCGATTTTGGTATTGCCAAAGCAGAGCAGGATGATTTAACCCTAACCCAGTTCTTATACAACTTTAAAAGGTTACATTTACAATTGGACATATTGCTCAAAATAAGATACAGTTAATTGACCTATAAATCTTCTTGTGAGATATCATGCCATTACCTGTTATTACTGTAACTTCTCCAAAAGTGTTGGTAAAGTCCATTCTAACCGTCGCATAGCATCTTAC
>CAMZKN010000095.1 GCA_947311315.1 uncultured Desulfobulbaceae bacterium
TACAACAAAACACAAAAACAACTCACTTCAATAAAAGCTATGTATGGCCTTCCACTGGTTAAAGATTTTCGTAAGATGCTATGCGACGGTTAGAATGGACTTTACCAACACTTTTGGAGAAGTTACCAAGTTTGAATTTAAAGGTGCTAAAAAAAACGATTAGTTATATTTTAAAAATATTTGTCATTGACAATACTTTGTTAGGAACGGTACAGTATATATTGTGAAAAATCAAGGCCAAGTTGGTGTAGAGCGAAAGGGATATTTTTTGTAAAACTCCACTAGATGAGGGTGTAATTCAGGTACCGCTGGATTCTTTTTAGAAGAATGGTTCGTCAGTATTTGTGGAGCCCCCTTGTTGTTAGATTTGTTGTGTAGATAGTCAAATTTTAAAGAGGAAGTTTCATGAGAATAAAGTTTTTATCGTTTATCATTGCTGTATTCACCTTTGCGCTGCTTTTCGGTTGTGTTTCCAGATTTGAACAACTTCAAACAGACATGGCTGCAAAAGGTATTAAACCACTGACCGGGACAGAGATCAAAGATGCGTTTACAGAAAGTTCATTCCATGGATTTACCAGAACTGCCAGAGGGTCAGTTGTCGAATATACTGTATACAACGCGGTTGATGGAACAACGAAAGGACGTGCATGGGGCTCATGGGGTGAAGATTCTGATAAGGGTAAATGGTATATCAATAATCTGGATCAATATTGTACTGAATGGTTTGGGAAATGGGCACACGACGGCGTACGTTGTGCTGTTGTTTACCCCGGTATCGACCAAAACGAATATATTGAGGCTATTGTCAGTGGTAAAAAATCAAAAGGTAATCCTGACGGCATCTATCGGTTTAAACTGACAGCGGGAGACACTACAAACTAATAAACTTGTGGAGTTTGGGGCTTTTTGAGATCTGGCAAACAGTTAAGGAAAGGATTTCTCTGTTGCCTTGAAGACCAAAAGTCTTGGTGGAACCGTGCTGGTGGGTATGGTTTTGTATTGGCTGTTGAGTTGTTTGTGAGGTGCTCTTATGGCTGTTCCGTCAGCGTTACAACAGTGTCTTTGACCCCGGGAATACCTGGTTCACTTCGATACATGACGAGGCGGTTGTCTCCTTCACGAAACCAGTAGAACCCACGCCAGAGTTTTGAGAAAAAATCATCTGAGCGCACCTCTACTTTTTGTGCCTGTATCGTTTTGGTGTTGATTACAATACTTTCTGCACCCCGTTTACGTGCGTTCAAAACTACCGGTTCAATATCTCCTTCCTGAAAAATCCAGAAAGAGATATCTCTATATGACGAGTTTATAAATTTTCCCAGAGCGTAGTAGGGTGATTGAAACCAGGGTTTATCATTTAATCCTACCGAATTTTCATAGATCTCCCCATCCACCTTACCGGTAATATTGAGAAGGTTGTTTACTCTCGTTACTTCAACATTTTCTTTCTTGATATCCTTCAGTTTCCACTGCCTGGTTGATCCATCGCTGTTGCAGGTACTGATGTATGAGTTACCATTTTTAAAAACAGTGATGCGTGTCTTGCCCCCTGAATTTTCAATCTTCCAAGTGAATGAAATGATGTCTTTCCCTTTCTGTTCCTGGTAGTGATATTCTTCCCCACTGGCTGCAGTAGAGGTAAGACTAGAGAGAAGAAAGAGCAAAGATGCAAAGAGGGTAAAATTGAAAATATGTGTTGCTTTCATTGATTGTATACACGTAGCAATGGCTGGTGGGGAACTACCGGAAACACAATCTTTTTGATAATTCCCCAGGGTAATTGTTTTATCGCACCAGAACAATCTTAATGCCTACAGCGTTTCTAAATTCCACCCATGTGTTGTTCCTGATACGTCTTAATGGTTTCATCATTGATGAAGTTTCGAATTGGGCTGAGACACACCTCATCTGTACAGACTTTGGGTAGAATTTCAGGTAGTACCTCGACAATTAGACGTTTTTGATCATTATCGTTGAGACTCAGCACGGCAGCTTTTGTTTCTTCAAAAGTCATTGTCATTCCTCCCTTTAAAAGATTTGTCCGTCTCACCGCTTCCTCCAGAGCGGCGCGGTTGGTTAGAGCCTTACTCCGTTAAACCTGTAATAGCACGGAATATGCTCTGAATAGGTATCCATCTTCTTGTATACTGTAATGCGGCGACTCGGTAGTGTCAAACTTACGACCTAGACCGTTCAAGTGGGAGCAGCATGATCAGAAACCGTCTGGTTGAGATGGGCCTGAACCAGCTTGATTTCACCGTAGGAATATTCATCACCAAGTGCCTGTTTAATTTCACCAAAGAGTTGGCCCTGTTTTTGTGTGAGTGCCTGTTCGATTGCCCGGATTTTCTCAGGAGCCATCAGACGGTTGATGGAGATTTCTCCGCTGGCCACAAAGTGGGCCATATGCCCTTCTATGGTTGAGAGGACGAGTTCGCGTTTTTCTGCAATTTCCTGAAGAGTTAACCCTTTCTCAAAAAGATCAAAGCTCAGTTTTTTGGTGTCGACTTTGGGTTCTTTTTTCTTCTTGGGCTGCGGTGTTACCTGTTCGGGTGTTGGCAGGAATATCTCCTGGATATCATGTTTTTCCCGATAGGCCGATACCATATCGACCAGTTCATCACCGTACCTTTCGGCCAGTTTATTGCCGATTCCCTTGATTTTTTTTAAGGATTTAAGCGAATTTGGCAGATTTACAACAATCTGTATCAAGGTCTTCTGGTGCAGTACCTGAAAATGGGCGATATTTTCACTTTCTGCTTTTTGCGTGCGCCATTCCCGTAAGATCTGGAACATCTCGGGGTGTTCAATATCGGCCTCGGAATAGGTGGCTGTCAGTTTGGGTTCTTTTTTCTGCCTGGCATGTACTTCGGCGGCCGATACCGCGCATAGATAGTGCGAGGGAGAAAAACCGCTTTCACAGCACTGTACTGCAGCCATCTTGATATCACTTTCTTCCCGCAACCATTTGAGTGCTGATTTTGCCTTTTTACGTATCTCTTTATTATCGGTATCGATGACGATTCCCGGCAGAAAACCGTGCAGTCCCTTTGTCATTTTTTCCTGAAAATAGGCGGACCCCTTTATTATTCGTTCTACAATAACGGGGTCATCTGCGGGCAGGACATCTGTGGAGAAAAATTTCCGCAACTGGTTTTGAAAATTTTTCCCTACCGTGCATATCTCATCAAAAGTTGTTTTTTGCAGTTGATGGATATCAGTCACACCGGAGAGTTGCACCAGTTCATTTTGCCCACCGACAATGGAGACAAAGCGACCAAGGAGATAGCGAAGGCGCTGGAAATCAAAACATTCCATCAGTAAACGCTGCTGATATTCAATTTTAGCGCTGGCAAGTCTGGCGGACGGAGGCGTACCCTGATGTGCCATTTCGTCGAAACGGAGAACCGCCGCATCGGTTTTTACGCCTTGTGGCGAGATTTGTGTGGAGAGAACCATTCCTTCGAGGGTTCGGCAGCGGCTGAGCGCCACATAGACCTGGCCGTGGGCAAAGGCGGCCTGGGCATCGATAATGACTTTGTCGAAGGTGAGGCCCTGGCTTTTGTGGATGGTGATGGCCCAGGCAAGTTTCAGCGGATACTGGACAAATGCACCTATCCTGTTTTCGCTGATTTCCATGGTCTCCTGGTTGAGGTTGTATTCGATATTTTCCCAGGTTACCGGTTCGACTTTTATTTCTTCGTTGTCTTCAGGACATTTAATCCAGATATCCTTGCCTGAAATACGGGTAATTGCGCCGATCTTACCGTTAAAAAATCGTTTTTCCGGGCTTATGTCGTTACGGACAAACATAACCTGTGCCCCTGTTTTCAAGGTAAGGGCCTGGGCGGTGGGAAAGGTATGCTCGGGGAATTCACCTTCGATTTCCGCTGCGAAGGTGTGTTGTTTCTGGGACAATTCAGTAAGCCTGGTCGCATTGATCGCATCGGCCCGGCTGTTGTGGGTGCAGAGGGTAATATAACCTTCATGGTCGCGGGGTGACGGCTCGGGGGTATGGCGACCATTGAGTGCTGCCATCGTCGAGGTATCGAGTCTGTTTTCCCGCACATTGTTGAGGATCTCTATAAATGTGTTGTCGGCCTGACGGTAGATTTTAAGTAATTCGATGACGAGCAGTTCGGTTTTCTGCAGTGCGGTGCAACTGAAAAAATAGGGTGATTCGTAGTAGTTCTGTAAAAGTCGCCATTCGCCTTCTTTGACCACCGGGGGCAGCTGGTGCAGATCGCCAATCATAAGCAGTTGCACCCCGCCAAAGGGCAGATTGGATCTGCGATAGCGGCGCAGGACGCTGTCGACCCCGTCCAGCAGATCGGCGCGTACCATGCTGATTTCATCAATGACCAGCAGGTCAAGACTTTTGATGATGCTGATTTTTTCCCGGCTGTAACGATATTTGGCACTTGATTCACTGCCGGGAATAAAGGGGCCAAAGGGAAGTTGAAAGAAGGAATGAAGGGTGACACCCCCGGCATTAATGGCGGCAACACCGGTTGGCGCTGTCACTATCATCCGTTTGTTGCTCTGTTTTCTCAGGTTATGGAGAAAGGTTGTCTTGCCGGTTCCCGCCTTTCCTGTGAGAAAAATATTACAGAAGGTGTCACGCAGAAATTCTCCTGCCAGTTCCAGTTCCGGGTTCGATGCGTCCATAAATAATTTGATTATGTAAGTTTTTTGAGAAGAGCGTTGATTTTGGTGATCTGAGGTTTACGAAAAAGTGACGGGTCAAAACCATCCCCGAACCATTCACGTAACTCTCCGTATTCTTCATCTTCCGGATCATCAAGAATTTCAAGAGCGCGCATATAGCCATAAATACCGCCGATATCCTCAGGGGGGCAGGTACGCCTGCCGGTCAATACCATAGGGTAGTGTTCGTCTTCCACAGGAAGGACTTTTTCCACTGTAATCTGATGCATCCAGTCGTCGCCAAAGTCGTACACATACTGGAAACCGTCACGAATTTTTTCCTCAAGATCCCCCAGGGTAAAATCGTCTTCATTTTTGCTTTCAAAGTTGTCCTGGTTATCATTTTCTTCGGGTGGGCAAAAAAATGTATTGCCAATGATGAACATGTGCAAATGAGTATTCGTCCAGCCCATGGCGATCTGAATGATGTCGTGCAGCCTGGCAAGTGTTGTCTGTTCTTCCACCAGGATTCTTCGCCAGATAGGTGGTTTGGCATTTTTCAGCCCAACTTTTAGTTGGAAAACAGATGTGGAGGGAGCAGGTTTGGCTGTGGTTTGTTCTTTCCCATACTGAGGAAAGTTTCCTTGTATGATATTTGATTTTTTCCGGCTTGCAGATGAAATATCTGAGGGAGCGCCGCAACACTTTTTGTATTTTTTGCCACTCTTACACGGGCACGGTTCGTTTCTGCCGATCTTGGTTGTACGGTTCGGCACCAGGTGAACAGGAGAGTTTTGCAGTCCTTTCTGGCGCTTTTTTTCGACTCTTTTTGCATGTTTTTGCAGGGTATCGATAGAAAGCGGCAGGGACGCAAGAAGTAAGGCCTGTATCTGCATCTCGCGATCAAGTTCGTCATCATCGACATCAGGAAAGGCCTCTTTGAAGGTATTCTCAGGCATTGCATTGAAGAAATCGGCAACTTCCAGAGGGTCAACAAGGCCCTGAATAACCATCATTGAGTAGAAAAGTTCTTCGGCTTTTTTCTCGGATATTTTCGGGAATTCCATGGGATCCCACAATTCATCACGAAGTGCGAGTGCCTCATCAAGACCGGAGACCCATTCATATAATGTTGCCATATCTCCGGCCATCAGAAATTCTTCTGTAAAGGGAAAATCCAATGCATTGTTATGAAAGTTGTCGGTGAAACCGTTATATATCTCCGTAAGGCAGTTCATTATCTCTTCCATCTCTTCCATGGAGTTATAGACGGGAGTTTCATCGCCGAAGATGACGGGCAGCCACTCACTAGGAAGAATTATATCAGGCGTCATGGCCAGGCCGAAGAGATATCCCAGAAGTTCATCGTAGGTGAATGTCAGTTCGGGTTCCGGTGCCAGGGTGAGGAATTGTTTGAGAAGTTTCTTCTGTTTAGCTGTAATCATTGGTATTGTATCTCTGATGGAAGAGGATTTTGAGGTGTGCTTACCGTTTCCAACAGAAATAACGAAAATACGAAGTAAAGGGAAGAAAAAAATCGCTATCCGGTCTACCTGTTTGCTATTGAGCAAAATCTGAATTATCCTCCCGGAGAGGGAAGTATATATTTTAACAGGATGTAACTTGTATGCGAATTGCTGTTTTTTCAGATATTCACTCAAATCTTGAGGCGCTCGAAGCCGTTCTCAAACATGCCGGGAAAAGAGGTGTCGATCAATATGTCTGCCTCGGTGATATTGTGGGCTATGGGGCAAGTCCTGTGGAGTGTATCGCCTTCCTGCAATCCCTGCCGGAATGTCCCTGTGTGCTGGGTAACCACGATGCTGCAGTACTTGGTATCCCATCCAGTATGAAGCCGGATGCGAGAAAAGTCATAGAGTGGACGAGGGATTCTCTTTCTGTATCCGCCCTTAATTATCTGCAGAAAATGGAAGATACTATCAAATGGGGGGATATCACTTTCTGTCATTCGAACCCCTATCGACCACGGCATTGGTACTATGTGTCAGAAAAAACATATATTTCCAGCTCTTTTGCCAGATCCAGGGCCAAAATTCTTTTTGTCGGCCATACTCATGTTCCGGTGGCTATAACAAGGAAAAATTTTTTCTGTATTTATATCAGATCGCCTGAACACTCCATGATCGTGCCCGCGGCCGAACTCAATCGCCAGATTTTCAACTGTGGCAGTGTTGGTCAACCCCGTGACGGAGATTCGCGTGCCTCCTATCTCATTTATGATGATCGAAGCAGTGTCGTTGAGTTTTACCGCATTGAATATGATATTCTTCGTGCGGCCGAAAAAATTCTGGCAGCGGGACTTCCTGAAATCTATGCCAGAAGGCTGAAGAATGGCCTGTAGTCTCCGTTGTTTTGTACCTGTTCAGGCGGGAAGAGTTGTTCCTCTGCCAAAAAGAGGAAAAGTCGTTACAAGATCGTCCTGTAACTCACCACCATCTTTATATCGGAGAGTGAGATCTTTTTGCAGGCAGCGCATGATGATCCTTTCAAGATCGATATCTATTGCCGGGTTGATTTTCCGTGGAGCCCTGCTCTCTACGGCTGTTTCAATATTTTGCGGATACTGATCGTTCTGCTGTACGTAAGGAACAGCATTGGTCGTAAAAATATAAAGGATTACACCGATAGCCCAGACATCACTGGCAAGACAGCTCTGGCCAGCAAACTGCTCTGGGGGCATGAAATTAACAGTACCTTCAGAACTGCCACCCGGTGGCTGCCAGGAGAGGTCACGGGCGATTCCGAAGTCAAGAAGTTTTAGTCGTCCGCTTTCTGCGATCATGATATTTTCCGGCTTGATATCACGGTGGAGTATCTTGTGTTTATGGGCATAGGTGATAACTGAGAGGAGCTGCAGGAAGTAGTGTTCTTTGTCGAATGCAGTAATACCTTTTTCCAGGAGGTGCTGTAGCGTGGGCCCTTTAACATATTCCTGAATAAGGATGAACTTACCGTTATCCTTTATAATCTCTATCAGGTGCACGATGTTTGGGTGATGTACCAGTCGCTTGAGAATTGCTGCAGAACGCAGCACTCTGATATTCATATGGGGAGAATGCGGTGTTTTGGCAACGGCCAGTCGTCCTGTGCCAATTTCCTCCACCAGCCAGACCACACCGAAGCCGCCGAGTCCAAGTCTTTGCAGCTGTTTCCATTTGTGAAATATTTTTGCTGGTCTCTGCTGCTGGAGGAGGGATCTGGGGGTGAAATAATTGAGTTCCCCCTTGAAGGAGGTTAAGGTTCGTAGCCATGTCTCACCACTGCCCGCCAGCGTCTTTTTCTCCGGCGTATTATCTGTCTGGCGTGGGCGTGCCATTGCCTGTCCCAGTTCCAGCAAGATCAGAAAACTGATGGAAAACCTGTTTTCATTGAGAGGAAGTTCCATATAATCATCAGCGCCGCTGTCCAGGAGCTTTTTGATCTCTTTAAAGGCAAGTTTTGGCGTCAGTAGCAGAAAAGGTACAAGAGGGCCGATGAAGTCGCGGATCAGCCGTATAGTCCTATCCTGCCTGGGGCGATGTGTATCAAAACGATAGACGGCGAGGCAGATCTTTTTTTCAGGAAAATCTGTAACAAATTGTCTGACCGTGGAAATGGTTAATCCCACCGGCTCAATGTCGAAAGAGGAAATCAGCCTCTTGATAAGGGTTGTTTCTGTCTCGGACAGGCCAAAAAGCAGTATGGTTTCCGATGCAGGTGTCAAAGTTGTGTTCCCGAAAAAGTTGATGATCTCGTTGAGGCAACCTGCTTCAGACTATCAGATAAGGCGATGGTTGAGCAAATGGATTTTGTTTTTAATGTGGTAAAAAGTGTGCAGTTACAAGCCGGTGTCGATTGAGAGAATCGTTGGTTGGCTTGATTAAAAAGATGAGAACAAATAGAATAGGGGAAGATTGGCATAATCACAATTTTTTACATAAGGAGCTCCTGTTATGAAAGAATCCGGGTATTGGGCGGATAACTATCAGAGAAATAAACTCTCTGTAAAAGATGCGATTGGCAAGATACATTCCGGGCAGAGAATTTTTATCGGCTCCTCATGTGGTGAACCGCAACATCTGGTCAAAGGGCTTGCCGATGCCAGTCGCAGTTTTACCGACTTGGAAATTATCAGGCTGTTCAGTGGTGAGACCACATCTTTATCCAAAATTGCCGAACAATCCAAGTCACAAAACCTCAATATCCGTTCCTTCTATCTTGGTTCCGCCGACTCCCAGAGCTTTAAAGGGGATTTACGCTTTATTACCCCCATTAACCTCTCCCAGGTGCATAGGCTGATAAAATCCAGGTTATTGCCGATTCAGGTGGCGCTCATCCAGGTGACACCACCCGATGATTTTGGCTGGATGAGCCTTGGTATCTCTGTTGATGTAACCGGATCAGCAGCGGCTGCTGCGGATATCGTAATTGCCCAGGTGAACAGGAAGATGCCGAGAATACTGGGCAGGAGTTATATCCACGTCAATGATATAGATTTTTTTGTGGAACATGATGAAACACTGATTGAGATCGGTGCATATCCGGATGTGGCGACAGCCGGTATGATAGCAAAATATGTCTCCCGGCTTGTTGACGATGGCTCGACCATGCAGATGTCACTTGGTGCGACGGCTGCTGCCAATATTGAGGCCTTGATGGAGAAAAATGATCTGGGTATCCATTCTCAGTATGTGACCAACACTATTATACGACTCATGGCGATGGGCGTGGTAACCAACAGAAAAAAAGGTTTTAACGAGGGGAGAATAATTGCAAGCAATGCAATTGGTACTCAGGATCTGTACGACCTTCTCGATAATAATTCAGCGGTGGAGTTTCACCCTTCAAAATATGTGAATGATCCGAGGATTATTTCACAAAACAGGAAGATGGTGGCCATGAATATTGGTCGGGAAATTGATTTAACCGGCCAGGTGGCGGCAGATGCTCTCGCTTTCAACAACTTCTCCGGTGTTACCGGTATGGTCGATTTTTTTCGTGGGGCTTCGATGTCCAAAGGCGGCAAGTCAATTCTCATGATTACCGCCACCCGGAATAACGGCAAGGAGAGTCGCATTGCACCGATGCTTGCTAATACCGCAGTGGTTGTGCCAAGGGGAGAGGTGCAGTATGTGGTTTCTGAGTACGGCTCTGTCAATCTCTTTGGTAAGAGTATTCAGGAGAGGGCCATTGCCCTTATCAGTATTGCTCATCCGGATTTTCGGGACTGGTTGTTTGAGGAGGCAAAGGAACTTGGACTCCTGGGGCCAGAGCGATCACTCAGGGATGAAATGCAGGCGATCTATCCGCTAAAGCTTGAAGAAACCAGAATTATTGATGGAAAAAAGCTCACCTTCAGGCCGGTGAAGGTAACGGATGAACGGGGCTTGCAGGAACATTACTACGGGTTGGATAAAATTGATGTTGTTTCACGATTTTTCCATGAAAAAACGAGTTTTGTTATCAAGCAGATCGAGCAGACTTTTAATATTGACTACCATAAAGATATGACCATCGTCGCGGTGGAAGGGGAGCCTGGTTTTGAACGGATTCAGGCGGTTGGCGAATATTATCTGAACCCGGAGACCCAGCAGGCCGAAATTGCCTTTTCTGTGGTCAAAAGCTGGCAGGGCAAAGGGATCTCCTCCATCGTTATTAAAAAACTGGCGGAGGCGGCAAAGGGCAATGGCATTAAAGGACTCACCGCCTATACCTCAAAATCAAACAAGAGAATGGTGAAACTTTTTAACTCGCTCAACTATGAGGTCAAGGTGTCCGGCCAGGGCAATATGGTTTACCTTGAGCTGATGTTTGATGTTGTTAAAACAGCTGAAGACTAAAAAATTTATTGGTTCGTTATCACTCTATATCTCTTGAAAAGTTTTCCAGTCAGAGATTCGATATATTCGTTTGCTTCCACGTTCCAGGAAAAACCGGATTCTGACTGGATTTCCCCTGTAACGAGATCGACAATGTAGATGTTCATTTTACGCACCTGGCAATTATCAGACCATCTGCAGACAATGTCCAGAGTTCCGGTTATGGCAATATCAACGTGTTGTTCTTTGCCGTACTGTCGGAGTGCAGCCAGATTTGGGGCGGATCCGACAAAGAGAGTTTTTGATCGTATTTTCCTGGTAAAAGAGGGCACGTCAGTCAGGTAATAGTATGATTTGGCAAGTGATAACTTTGGCGCCCGATTGATCAGGTACTGTAATCTGCTTACCAGTATTGAGGTAAAGCTACCGCCGTCCTGGCCCATGACCCAGGGAAATATGGCGGCTCTGTACTCTCTGTTCTTTGCTACTGCGGCTTGGATATTCTCCTGCTGCGTAACAGTATTACGGACGATTTTTTCTCTGTCGCTTCTAATTTTAACAACTGTTGGTGTGGATGCTGTTTCTGCAGGTAGTATCATTGTCTGCTGAAAGGGTTGCTTTGTGACAACAGTGGCTGTATTTGTGGCGGGAGTCGGTGCCTTGATGTCTGTTGTTTTCTGTACACTTTTCACGAGTTGACCGTATTCAATGCCGGGGCTTTCTTCACTTAAAATCTTTCCTTTGGCCACATTTCTGCTGATTTTTTCAATTCGGATGCGGCCGGTCAGAATCTGTTCCACATCGAGGACTTCTCCTGTCTTTGGATGTTTGATGATTGCACCTTCTTTGTAAACGATAAATTCTGTTCCTGGTGCGAGACCTGAAGCAAGGCCAAGATCGATGATTACCGACTTGGGATTTTTCTTGACTATATAGCCGGTGAGAGGAAAATTTCTCATTATTTTGGAGGTGAGTCGGTTAACAAGCCTGTGCAGATCACTGTTGGTTGTGCCGCGAATATTTTCAGCAGCGATGATTGAACCACTTTCAACGCTGATAACTCTGGCATTTATTTCAATGGTATTGTCAATTTTTAAAACAGATCCGGAAATAATAACTCTGACACCAAGGATTTTCCCAAGTTCACTGGCACTGCTGTCATCAATAATACCTGTGGTGGAAAGTTTCTGTTCTGCAATAATTTTTTTTAACATGGCCCGTTCAACCACATCAAACCGGCCACTTTTGACAATGCTGGTTATAAACCATTCCGACAGGATCGCTCCCATGTCTGTTGTCTCAAGTTTGTCGCCAATCAATTCGAAATCAAGAACGGCTATTTTTGTTTTTTGAAAATCGGCAAAAGATGGTTGTGCAACTGTAAGAAATAAAGATACAAACAGGAGGGAAATGGACGTAATAACAGTCTGTAATTTGGCCTGGTATTTCATGAATTGCCTTTTTGGTAGAGTGGATATGATGGCTTCGTACCACCTTATCATAAAAATCAATTTGACAAAAGAATCTTGCTTTGAGCCAAAAGGCGTCCTACTTTGTGGAGAGGTTGTTTGCCCTTTTTAGAGTGCAGCGGGAGCTGCAATGGTGGAGTGTTACATTATGTATGGTGATTTGTGGATAATGATTTGATTTTACTTGGATTTCTATGGTTGTGCTGGTGTGCTATGCACAGCGCGCTGATTGATAGATCAGTAACGACTGCAGTGGAACGTCGTTTGCCGAATGTCTATCGCTATTATCGGCTTTTCTACAATGGGGTGTCTCTGCTCAGCCTTTTTCCTCTGTTATTTTTTACCCGGATGGCGGGGGGAGATGTTGTTTTCAGCTGGACGGGCTGGCTGGTTCCGGTACGTATCCTTCTTGTGTTGATAGCCCTTATGTTGTTTCGTGCCGGATCCAAGCGGTATGATATACACTATTTTCTGGGTATTAAGCAGATTCAAAGCGGTGTGGGCTCAACATTGCTCGGCGCATCTGAGGAATTTTCCCATGAGGGTGTCTTTGGCATTATCCGACATCCCTGGTATCTCGGTTCCCTGTTGTTTATCTGGTCGATTCGTTCGTCATATCCCTCCGCTGTCTTTCTGGCAACGTGTATACTGAGTGTTTATCTGGTGGTTGGAACTCTTCTGGAAGAAAGGAAGATCATTGCAGAATATGGCGAGCGTTATAGAGAGTATCAGCGCCGGGTCTCCATGTTGTTTCCCTGGAAATGGCTGCTGCAAAAAATACGTTAAGTTGTAGTCACATCGGTTATAAAGTCGGACATATGCTGTAAAACAACAGTCTGGGCTTCCCGGTGAGGACTGTGGCCGCACTTTGCGACACGTTCGGCCCGGGCATTGTCTGAAAACTTTTCAAGGATGGCATCAACCTGTTCGTCTCCGCCATACGGATCATCTGCGCCCTGAATAACCAGGAGGGGCACCTTGATGCTTGGCAACAGATATTCGATATTCCAGCTGTTAAACCAGCTGCTCTGCCATGTGACAGACCATGCCTTATAGATTGTTTCCGTCCTGTCACCATGATATTTATGCAGTCTTTTGAGTTTCCCCTGATCCCAGAGTATATCCGTTGCTGCAATGCCTCTCACGGTTTCTGTGTCAACAAAAACGTGTGCAGCTTCGGTAATAATGCCCTGCAAAAGCGGTGGGCGTTCGGCGCCGTATATCAAACTGATGCTGCCGCCATCGGAATGACCGATTAAAAAATATCTCTTTTCAGGGATAACTTTTCCCAGCAGCATGGGCAGCTCCTGCAGCCCATGTTCATGCAGGTAATGGATGGTTCGTGGCTGGCGTAATGGTGAGGACCTGCCATGTCCAAGTCGGTCATAGATCAGCCCGGGGCAATGTGTCGCCGCACATAAGAGCTGTGGAAAATCGTGCCACATACCACTGCAGCCCAATCCTTCGTGCAAAAAAACTAGATACGGTCGCTCTGTATCACCTTCGATGAGTTGATAGAAAACGGCTTGATCTTTTTTTAGTGTTATCTGTGCCAACGAATTTCCTCCTTGTCAAAAAGGTACCTTCTCAATTGAGTTTAACTAAAATGGAGTATGCTTCAATAAAAATAGTTCCCACGCAAAAATAGTTCCCACGCTCCAGCGTGGGAACTATGCTGAAAGTATTGACAAAAGTATAACCAATTGTCATAATAACGGTACGGTGATTATTTAAACGAGGTGTGTTATGGCAACAAGTATAAAAACAGCGATATCAATGCGGGAAGAGCTGTTTGAAAAAGGTAACTTCTCCAAAAGTGTTGGTAAAATAAAGCGTGCGTTCGAACCCCTGCCCTTGTATGATGGGAAGCATGAAAAGCACATTCGATCAACTCACCAAAAACATTCCCAAAGAAGACAAAGA
>CAMZKN010000096.1 GCA_947311315.1 uncultured Desulfobulbaceae bacterium
TATCACTCAAAAAATGCGCAAGCTCAGCTTTGACGTACGAGCAGTTTTAGATCACTTAAAAATGACGAAAAATTCCTGTGCCAATTGAAAGAGTTGGCGGTTAGCATTAATTTACCCTGGTGTGTCGCCATAATCAAAGTTGTGCTGCGATTACCATGAATCTCAAGCAGTAACTGGATAATGGTGTCACTGTTTTCTGCATCAAGATTTCCAGTGGGTTCGTCTGCAAAAAGAATTTGAGGTTCATTCACGAGGGCGCGGCAAATAGCAACTCTCTGCTGCTCACCACCAGAGAGTTGTGCTGGGAAATTCTTCTTTCGATGAACCAGACCAACTGTTTCAAGAAGTGCTTCCGCCTTTTCTTTTGCCCGCTTATCTCCGTTCAATTCTGCAGGAAACATAACATTTTCAAGAGCGCTCAAAGAGGGGATCAGGTAAAAGGCCTGGAAAACGAAACCGGTACGCCTGTTTCGAAGAGGAGCCAGCTGATCTTCTGAAAGAGTGGTAATATCCTGCCCGGATATAATAACATTGCCACTACTGGGCCTGTCCAACCCAGACAAAATACTGAGAAGTGTCGTCTTTCCACTGCCGCTGCTGCCACCAATGACAACAAACTCCCCCTTTTCAAAAGAAAGCGATATTTTATCAAGGACAACTGTTCGTTTTATACCGACAGAATAATATTTTGATAACTCAACGGCTTCGAGAATTATTTCAGCCATAACCATCCTTTTCCATTGTGGATTTACTGATCATCCTGCCCAATTACGATAACCACTCAGGAAAATAATACGACTCTATCGTTTATTTTTCAGTGAATCCCAATAAAATATTGTTTATGATTCCTTTGGATCAAAGTGGAAATTTGACAATATCGTATATCTTTCAAACCTTAATAAGGAGCACACACAATGAAGAGTATCACAACCCTGGTGACAACACTGGTTGTTTTCTGTTTCCTTTTGCTGCCGGCCAGCAATGCATTTTCAGCCGGAGATGAATATCCTTTTGGCCTTCTGCTTGTAGGCCCTGCCAATGATCATGGTTGGAGTCAGGCACATTTTGAAGCAGGCCAGGCGATGGAGAAAGTTTTTCCAGGCGCAAAAATGCTCTATATTGATAAAGTCAATCCGGCAGACCGTGCGGGAATTACTATCCCCATGCTGGTAGATGATCTGGTCTCCAAAGGTGCAAAACTTATTATTGCCAACTCCGATGACATGAAAGACGGCGTCCGTGAAGCCGCCATGATGCATCCGGACGTGAAGTTTATCCATGTCTCAGGTGATGACGTTATCACTGGCAAAGCCGAAGCTAATCTGAGTAATCTTATGGGCCGGATGTATTACGGCAAGATGATGGCAGGTTTTGTCGCAGCTATGACGTCCAAAACCGGTAAGATTGCCTATCTCGGGCCGTTAATCAATGCCGAGACTCGTCGTTTGAGTGCTGCCGCTTACCTTGGTGCCCGATACGCCTGGACAAAGGTACTTAAAAAACCTGCATCCGACCTTCATTTTAAAGTAAGCTGGATCGGATTCTGGTTTAATATCCCTGGTGTTACCTCCGACCCCACCCTGGTTGCTGGTAGTTTTTTCGATAGCGGCTACGACGTAGTTTTATCCGGTATCGATACAACAGAAGCTCTGGTTGTCGCCGGTCAAAAAAGAAAAGATGGCAAAGACGTCTACGCAATTCCCTATGACTTCAAGGGCGCTTGTGTGTCGGCGCCTGATGCATGTCTTGGTGTTCCGTACTTCAACTGGGTTCCAGGCTATACCAAGATGATCGGCCAGGCCATAAAAGGCAACTGGCAGCAGGAATTCCTCTGGCTCGGACCGGACTGGAAAGATATCAACAGTGTGAAAACCAGTACTGTTTCCTTTGAAGCAGGAAACATCCTGGGCGATAAACAGAAAAATGGTTTGGCCGCATTTACAAAAGAACTGGCGGGTGGACTTAATCTTTTCACGGGCCCCTTAAATTTCCAGGACGGATCACCATTCCTGGCTGCAGGTGTCACCGCAACAGACGATCAGATGTGGAATCTGCCGCAACTCCTCGAAGGGATGGAAGGCGCCAGCAAGTAGACACTAACTCCTTCCCGGTTGCCCGGGTTATCCCCGGACAACCGGCTGAGTAGATGATTGAACTAATAAATATCCACAAAACCTTTGGTAAAGTACAGGCCCTCCAGGGGGTAAATCTGAAGGCAAAAGCTGGAACCATCCACGGCGTTATTGGAGAGAACGGCGCAGGTAAATCCACCCTTATGAAAGTGCTCACCGGTTTTATCACTAAAACCGGTGGGACAATTCTTCATAATTCAGTCGAAATCGTCTGCAACAGCCCTGCTGATGCTACCCGAATGGGCATAGGTATGTTGTATCAGGAGCCACTCGACTTCCCACAACTAAGTGTTATTGATAACTTCATGGCGGGTGCGGATGATTTTTCTCCCGCACAACAACGAACAACACTTGCAAAACTCTGCGACACATTTGGGTTTTCTCTTCTTCCTGAAAGCAGGCTTGAAGAACTCACCGTTGGGGAGAGACAACAGCTTGAGTTGATGCGCCTTATCCGCAACGGTACCAAAATACTTATCCTTGACGAACCCACTGCAGGCATTTCTGAGAAACAGCAGGAACTCCTTTTTACGGCCCTGCAGACATTAAAAGATGATGGTGCAACAATCCTGCTTGTTTCCCACAAACTGGAAGAAGTGACCTCCCTCTGCGATACTGTGACAGTCCTTCGACAGGGAAAAGTAGTAGGAGAACAGCACCGTCCTTTTCAGCGTGACGATCTGCTAAAAGCAATGTTTGACACCCTGCCCGAACACAACTCCCCACCTGAGAAAAAAAACAACGGCTCACCTGTTCTTGAGTTTAATGCAGTTTGTTCTACGGTTGGCAGATCAGGATTAAAGGAGATCTCAATAGATATCCATGCAGGCGAAGTTGTTGGTATGGCAGGCGTTGACGGTAGCGGGCAATCGGTTTTTCTTAAAACGAGTATCGGCCTGCTGCAACCTGAATCCGGAAACATATCCAGGCTCGGTCAACCGCCAAACATCTCTTTTGGCAAAAAAAGCAGAAAAACTGTGTTTCTTCCAGCGGACAGGCTCTCTGAAGGCCTGTTCCCTGGCTTGAACGTACGGGAACATCATATCCTCGCAACAGGTAACAGTGTATTTCTCACCTCCCAAAAAGGTCTTAAAAAATCACAACAGGCAATTGATGCCTATTCCATCCGCGGCAACCCTGATACAATGATTGAAGATCTCTCGGGTGGCAACCAACAGCGGTTACTGCTTTCACTGATACCCGACGAAGTTCAGCTCATACTGATGGAAAATCCTACCAGAGGCCTTGATGTCCAATCCGCCGCCTGGACATGGAAGCACCTGCACAAACGGCTGGCAGATAATGGTGCCATCGTTTTTGCCTCACCCGATCTTGAAGAAATTATGGAACAGGCGACCAGAGTTCTGGTTTTTTACAACGGCGAAATCTTACTTGACAAACCCACGGACAAAACAACTTATCAGGAGATTTCAAGGGCCATCACTGGCCAGATTTCCAAGAGTCCATCTCACTCGTAACCGAAAATATTCGACAAATGAACGTCAAAAGGTTCACCAACTTCTCCATTACACAGGCAACGACCAATGGTTTTCTTATTGGAGCCCTTGCCCTTGGAACTGTCAGTCTGCTCCTTGTACTGCTTGGCATATCACCGGCCGCCATCGGCTATGCGCTTATAAATGGTTCACTCTCTTCGTGGTTGAAATTCAGCCACGTCCTCACCATCTGGACGCCGTTGCTTCTCTGTGGTTGCGGACTGCTCTTTACCTTTCGGGCAGGACTGTGGAATATTGGTATCGAAGGACAGGTCGTGCTCGGAGCTATCGGAGCTACTTTTTTACTCCGCCAGGAATACAGCACCCTTCCTCCCTGGGCTCTTATCTCCCTTGCCATGTTCTGCAGTTTTGTCGGCGGTGCCTTGTGGGGTGCATTTGCTGGAGTGCTTAAAAATCGTGGTGGTGTCAACGAAATATTTGGTGGGCTTGGCCTTAATTTTGTAGCACAGGGTTTTATTCTCTGGCTTATTCTCGGCCCCTGGAAACGTGCAGGTATCGCTTCCATGAGCGGCACAGATCTCTTTACCCGTGAACTCTGGATGTTCACACCCCATGGCTGGCGAGTTGCACCCGCGGCACTGATAATTGGCTTTGTGGTATTTCTCCTCACCGGATTACTTCTCAGTGCGACAAGGTTTGGTTTGCAGATCAAAGCTGTTGGCAAGAATCCACTGGCTGCCCCTCTTTTTGGTATCCGCCCGGATATGACCGGACTCTGTGCAATGGCAATCGGTGGAGGATTCGCCGGACTTGCAGGTGGTCTGCAGGTTATCTGTGTCTACCACCGTCTTATCCCATCCATCTCAAGCGGATACGGATATCTTGCCTTGCTGGTCGTCATGCTGGCAAATTACAAAATTCTTCCCGTACCATTTATATGCCTGTTTTTTGCCTGTCTTGCTGCGGGTTCGATACAACTACCCATCGTTCTTCAGATTGACTCATCTCTCTCCGGGGTTATCCAGGGGGCCTGTGTCTTAAGCGCACTTCTTGTCCACGGTTTACGAAAACGAAAGAAAGGAGCTGCCTGATGGAGATCACTCTTTCTTCACTGCTTGCCGGCATTGTAATAATGGCGGCACCACTTGTTCTTGCTGCATTGGGGGAAACCCTGACGGAAAAAGCGGGTGTTGTCAATCTTTCTCTGGATGGCACAATCCTTCTCGCAGCCATGACAGGTTTTCTGGTTGCCAGTAAATTCCAGTCACTTACTCTTGGTTTTCTGGTTGCCAGTAAATTCCAGTCACTTACTCTTGGTTTTCTGGCTGCAGCTCTTACCGGATCAGGGGTCGCCGCACTGCTTGCAACAATAGGTGTGTGGCTTGGCCAATCCCAGGTTGCCGTCGGTTTTGCCCTCACCTTTCTCTGCCGGGATCTCGCCTATTTCCTGGGCAACCCCTATGCCAGGCAAAAGGGGCCACAACTAGCGACATTGCCTATTCCTGGCCTTTCAGAAATTCCTTTTTTGGGCAAAGTTCTGTTTACCCATTCAGCAATTGTCTATGTCAGCTTTCTTGCTATCCCCTGCTGCTATTATTTCTTCTATCATTCCCGACTGGGCCTGATCGTCCGATCAGTCGGTGAAAATCCTGAAGGATGCTGGGCCAGGGGTATTAATCCAATTTCCGTGCAAATGCTTGCCACAATAGCAGGAGGTGCACTTATTGGACTTGCCGGAGCAGCATTTTCCCTTGCTGTAAAACCGGGTTGGGGGCATCCCCAGGGGTGTGAAGGTATTGGCTGGATTGCACTGGCTCTTGTTATTTTTGGCAGCTGGAATCCCATTCGCGTTGTTATGGGAGCCTACTTTTTCGGACTTCTGCAGGTACTTGGCATCTATTTCCAGGATTCCTTCACCTCGATTCCGCCCCAGATATTCCAGGTGGCTCCATTTCCTCTAATGATTTTCACCCTGGTACTCATTCATCTCAGCCGTAACACAAAGAACCGAACCATAGCCAGATGGATGCGACTGTTCAGCGGGAAACCGCCCAAATGGATTGGTAGAACATACAAACAATCGTAAGGCTAGCACTGCAAAATATGCTTTACTACAACCCGGAATGTTTACCGGTCATACTTTCTATTTCGACCTTAAATACTGAAGTTACCTTTAACTTTTTATCAGGAAACTGAAATTGTCGCTTAGAGTACTGAGCCATAATTATTTTTAATGCCTTGTGTTTTTCATCTAAGCTTTCAATAAATACAGCTTTACCAAAACCTATCACGCTCTGATATATCATACTCCAATCACACGGGTTTTCTGATTCCACAGGTTCCGTAATTACATCAAATTCAAAGCACACGTTTGGGTTTTTTTGTAAAACATCAATTTTCTTTCCTTTTAAACTACTGTGAAAATAAAGAACATTATCGTGATAGCCAAAACAAAGAGGCACAATATATGGGTTATTTCCACTAATCATACCGAGCCTGCACACAGTGGCTTTTTTTATTAGAGCTTTGACCTCAGACTCGTTTTGAATTTCTTTATCGCTTCTTCTCATAGCGGATCATTCCATTTCTCAATTCGGCTAAATGACTAATAATTCTTGTTTTTCTTTACAGCTTTCATGGAGTAAGGCACTAACGCAGACAAGCCCTTGCCTTTCCAACGTAGAATCAGGTAGAATACCAGCTCGTTTTTTAAGATTCCAGCTCTATTTATCATATTAACAAAAGGAGTGCATCGCATGGCTGATTTCACTTACCAGACCCCTTTCCCACTGGGCGCAGACCAGACAAAATACCAGAAAATTGAAGGCTCAGAGCAATTTATCCATATCCATCAATTTAATGGACAGGATATTGTTCAAATTGACAAAGAAGGACTCACCACACTTGCCAATGTAGCCATGAAAAATATCTCTTTTATGCTTCGCCCAGAACATAACAGACAGGTTGCTCAGATTCTTGAAGATCCTGAAAGCTCTGTCAATGAAAAGGGTGTAGCCCTTGCCTTTTTGAAAAATGCTGAAGTAGCCTCAAAATTTGAACTCCCTCTTTGTCAGGATACAGGAACGGCCACCATTGTCGGTAAAAAAGGACAAAACATCTGGACAAATACAGACGATGCAATGGCGTTATCAAAAGGCGTCTACAAAACGTACACCGAAGAAAACCTGCGATACTCCCAGACCGTTGCTCTTGATATGTACACGGAAAAGAACACAGGTACAAATCTTCCGGCACAAATTGACCTTTACGCCACTGAAGGGTCGGAATACTCCTTTCTCTTTATCGCCAAAGGTGGCGGCAGTGCCAACAAGACCTATCTCTACCAGGAAACAAAAGCCCTTCTCAATCCGGAAAAGCTTGAGTCATTTATTATCGAAAAGATGAAAACCCTCGGTACTGCAGCATGTCCGCCATATCATCTTGCTTTTGTTATCGGTGGAACCAGCGCTGAAGCCACCCTCAAAACTGTTAAACTGGCCTCCGTCAAATATCTGGACGAACTGCCAACCAGCGGCAATGAGCATGGACGTGCTTTCCGGGATATTGAACTTGAACAGAAAATTCTCATAGAAGCACAGAAACTCGGTATAGGCGCACAGTTTGGTGGTAAATATTTTACCCACGATATCCGCATCGTCCGCCTTCCCCGACATGGTGCATCCTGTCCGGTCGGTATGGGTGTCTCCTGTTCCGCCGATCGAAATCTGAAGGCAAAGATCAATGCGGAAGGCATATGGATTGAAAAACTTGATGCAAACCCGGGCCAACTCATCCCGAAAAAATATCGCACTACAGAAGAGACCGGAGTCAAAATTGATCTGAATCAGCCAATTAAAGATGTTTTGGCAGAACTCACCAAGCACCCGGTTGGCACGTCACTGCTGCTCACTGGGACTATTGTTGTCGGCAGGGACATCGCCCATGCAAAATTCAAAGAACTACTCGATAGCGGCAAGCCCTTACCGGACTACCTTTTGAAGCACCCCATCTATTACGCGGGACCGGCCAAAACTCCCAAAGGTAAACCATCCGGCTCCTTTGGCCCGACCACAGCAGGTCGCATGGACAGCTATGTCGACCTCCTCCAGTCCCACGGCGGATCGATGATTATGATCGCCAAAGGCAACCGCTCCCAACAGGTCACAGACGCCTGTAAAAAACATGGTGGTATCTACCTTGGTTCCATCGGTGGCCCGGCTGCAATTCTGGCCGAAGAAAATATCAAAAAAGTCGAATGCATCGATTATCCAGAGCTGGGTATGGAAGCTGTATGGCAAATTGAGGTCGTCGACTTCCCCGCATTTATTCTAGTTGATGATAAGGGCAATGATTTTTTCTCTGACCTGATGTAATCCCACCAATAGTTTCTTTATCAGCAGCAAACAAAAAAGCGGTAACTCAAGTCATTGAGTTACCGCTTCCAAGACTTTATGCTTTGCTGAGTATCAATACCCCAGCAATTTATTGCAACCTACGCATGGATTGGGAGGAGGATTATGTGCAAATTCCTCTTGAATATGTTCTTTTGCCCGCTCCAGCTGCTCAATGCCATCCATATCATATCCAACTCTGGCAAGAGCCTGCTGATAAATTGTAACCCTGCGCATAAAACAGTTTCGAAAATCCCGATAGGATTCACTGTTCCAAATTTTCTCTAAGGGTTTCTGGTTAATATTTCCAAAATGAAACGGTGATAAGCCTACTGGCTGGCCCTTACCAAACCCGTTAATAGATTGTACCATGGGAGCATTGAGAAAAACACATGGAGAAACAGAGCCATCAGCTGCAATTGACAAATTTTGAATGGGATTTTTGGAACAGACAGGAAGAAGAGATGGAAGCAGAGACGGCATTTTCAACTGAACTCCAGAGATAACCGCCTGTACATGGGCACGTCTTATTATCCATTTATACCTGTTCTCATGTACCGGAAACAGCTGCAAAGATTGTTGAATCCTGTCCGCTGCATGGGTGAGGTGAACACCAACAAAAAGGCTGACACCCCTTTTCCCACACCACCTGACGGCCCGTGGTAAATCAGTGATAGTGGCAGGCGTAAGCAGATAACTGACCGCAACAGTTGGTGCAGCCGAATGCTGCTTCTTTTTAACATCGGCCAATATCGACAGACTTGCATCCAGTTTTTCAAAAGAGTTTTTTCCCCGCAACGGATCCTGCACCTCCTTTGAGCCTCCGGCCATGGAAAAAGTAATCCCATCTACACCGGAACGGATAAGGCGGGAGGCCATCTCCACATCCATAAGAGAACCGTTGGTGGTAAAACTGACACGGCATCCGTATTTTTTAGCAATGGTTATATATGTACACAGATCCGGCAACATCAGAGATTCCCCCCAACCCTGGAGGTGAACACCATCTGTGTTTTTAAATATATTCTTTAGAGACGAAAACGTAGCAATGGAGAGATCACGTTCCTGCCACAAACCGGCATGGGAAGAACGCAGACATGTGACACAACGTAGAGTACAACGACTGGTAAGCTCAATCTGGAGAGATCCGTAGCGGATTTTGTCCTGGGTGTTCAAGGCTCCTCCCGCTTAGTATGTGAAATTTATAGACTATGTCTTACCAAAATAAACATACCCGACAACAAGAATTATGATAACCACAATTTCTATAACGGTTATTTTGGCAATCATAAGGCAGATTCTTCTCTGGGATGGATTCATTCGTAAAATCATCCGATTCATCATCGCCCGAAAAAACAGTGTCCTTGGAGTAGTGGTCAGATACAACCTGAGATATTCCTGGATTGCCCGCACCCAAAGGAGCATTTCCTCTTCGATGCTCTTCTCAAATTGTTCGCCGACAAAACAGATACGCATGCGGGTCTTTGCGGTTTCCGGGTCAACAAAAAAAAGCAGTTCACGAACAGCGAACTGGTTAAAACTAACACGCATAATGATATCAGACCCTACCGGATCACCTTCCTGAGAGGATTTAGTGAGACTCAGGCCAAGTGGAAAAACCTTATCTGTAGCATAGTCACGAAGGTTTACCAGAAAACCGGTATCTTTCTGTATCACGTCTTCTACAAACCAGTGAGGATGAAGATGAACCAATTTTTTTTCATCAAGAATTTTTGGGATATCCAGTTTTGCCGCAGCCGCGGGCAGGAAAAGATCAAAAAAATGTTCCATATCAGTCAGCACTCTCCACAACGGGTGCAATAAGCAATGGACATGGTAGAATTTTATGCAACTTTATCGCATCAATCCGTGCCTTTAAACCTTTTTCCATATTCAGGTTAAAAAGTCTTCGACTTTTCAAATAGGGGCCAATCACGATAAGATCACACTCTCTTTTTTCCGCTTCACTGACAATTGTTTCTTCAATTGCCCCGACCTTTCCCACAAATTGAGCTTTTAAGGCAGACGGATATTTATCACGTATTCTTTGCCAATCTTCTTCATTTTCTTCCCCCATCTGCTTTTCCACGTGATCGAGGAAAGTAGTGTGTGTTTTACTCGAATTAAGCCAGTCATCGCCAGTCATATTCTGCCAGTCCTGATCGATAATGGTCAACACGGTCACCTGTAACTCAGGATTCTTTTTTAATAATTTTGCAAAAACAAGACGCTCAGCCTGTCTGGCACCCGTAGTTCCATGGGTACAAAGGAGAATAGAAGTAAACATGATATGTTTTTTTAGTAGAAACTCTTTCCGACACAATCCGCCGGAAAGAGTTTGAATGGTTTATTGCCTGTCAATTACATCCATTTTGTAAAAATCAAGACAATAAGTGTTGTCAACAATGACAGAACAAGAGCTGTCATATCTTCATTGCGTTCACTTGAAAAAACCGACAATGCCCGTTCTTCAAGTTCTTCACCGGTATTTTTATCGGTATTTTCGCTTTCAGGGGTCACTTTCTTTTCACTCATTATTTTTCCTCATCATTGTTTATTTAAGCACAACATCTTTTACAAGCCACAGAACGACAAAAAAGGAGAGTGTTGCCTTGGTAACGCCTGAGATGATGCCTATGGCAAGAGGCCAGCCTCCTGCCTGAAAAATTGCCTTTTTGGTGATCTGCATACCGAGTCCAATCAAACCAAAAGCAAAAAACCAGATCATACAATCAGTTAAGGTTGTGACTGTCTTTGATTTTTTATGTACCTGTTTGATTGCATGGTGAATAGCTGCCTTAACATTTTTTTCCAGATGAAGAGTACCGCCTTTGGCTGCAGCCAGAATAGTTTCCAGCTGAAACATACGTGCCTCTCCCTGCTTCTGAAAAAGATCCTTATCCCCACGACTCTCATAATTTCCTGCGAGCTGACGCTGGGCAACAAGATCTTTAACTGCGGCCATCTGTTCTTCGTTCAGACCCTTGATTGCATTGGCCTGTACAGCTCCATTCAACACATCCCATTCTTTGTCAGTCACCTGGGTTCGTTCATTGTAACTATAATCGATAAATTTTCCTTTGTAATGGGTGGGAGGAGAAAAAAGCCCCATCGACGACATGGCAAAAAGGAGAAGGAAACCTATGATGAAAATTGGAAATTTATCAATAACAACTTCTTTAAAAGTTAGTTTCTTGCCAGTTTCCTTGCCAAACCATGCAGCCAATACCAAAACGATAATCGGCAGAAAGAGAACACGGGTAATATTAAAAATTTCAGCAACTTTCAGGGTCTTGATATCAACCGCATTAAATGCAAGTGCGGAGGCTGCAACCTGAGCTGAATTCAATATACCTGTTCCCGCCCAGGCGCCAAACTGTACCGGGTTCATTCCGGCCCAATGACCAACAGTAGGGAAAACAAACATACAGATAATACCAAAAGAAAGAATAGTACCAATGGTATACGCCATTTCTTCACTTTTGGCTTTTACAACGGGAGCGACTGCAACAGTGGCTGAAACCCCGCACACACCCATACCGGCAGCCAGCACGCCTGTCATGGTTTTGGGTTGTTTAAAAAGATTACCGAGCCAGAGAACGAGAAAAACAGTACCAAGGACAAAGGTACCGACCAGAAAAATACTATAGGTGCCAAGCTTGGCAAGTTCCGCAAAACTATACCGGGCACCAAGCATAATTACGCCCATTTTCAGGACAAAACGAGCACATTTAACCCCGGCTGCTGCAAATTTAGGAATACCGTATGTGTTTGTAATAAGAACACCGGCAAGCAGTCCGAGAATAACATAATTAAGATTCAATACCTTATAGATCTTAAATCCAAGAACCGGCTGGAGATTATGACTGAAAAGTTTGACCAGAGGTTCCACATACCAGCGAATGGCCATGGCCATCAACAAAATCAACAAAATACCAGGTAGTGGCTGCAAGACGAAACGATCAAAACTTGTATTACCGGGCTTACGTACGATATTAACAATACCTCCCAGTATTCCAATCCCACCACAGATCAGCCCCATGCTCACTTGGAGGTCTACCGCTTTTGCAGTATGAAGATATTTCATCAACGGATGCAGAACGCCACTTGAGGCAATCAATGCATAAATAACCATAAAACCACTGATAATAAAAAGCGGTTTATTACTTTGAGCTTGAGTCATCAACACTCCTCCTGTTAGTTGGTTAAAAAGAGTATTTCAATTGCTACAGCTGTTATCCAATCTGTCTTTCACAGCGTATTGCTATAACGTTTACCCTTAAGATTTAATAAAACCCCACAAAGGGGGTGACACACTATTGATTTCTCAGCTGCACCTCCTTCTATTTAGCCATAAAAATAAGTAGTTACATCCAAGGCACTTACTTACCGTTTATCGGTATTGATTGTTCTTTGCTCTCTATCAAGCCTTTCATCAAAGAGAGTTGAATAATGATGACATATTGTATTCAGCAGGACAAAAGCTATCCTGAAACCCAGGACACCAAGCAACGCAAAAGCAACAAGTTGCCAGTTGTTCCCCTGGTCGTCATGGACAAACTGCACAACCGGGCTCATGAGATTGGTTTGAGCAATAACCATGAGTAACGTAATAATTCCGCCAAGCAACAGCCACGGTGTCATCTGTTTCCTTTTTCCCATTGTTTCAGCCTCATTTGTTGTTAAGTGGCACACGCTTTGTAATATGTTGAACACGAAGGAGGAATGCAAAGGAGAGGCCAACTCAATGAGGAACATGTTTATTCATAAAATAATCTCATAATTTCAATTAATTACCTTTGAATCAATTTTTTCCAAACGATAAAATAACGAGATGATTTACAGTTTTTCCATTATAGTGCTTCCATGAAGATGCACTCCATTAACAAAATCTGCAGACACGTGCAGCATAACATTGCGCCTCCGACCGGAGGCACTGCCTACGACAGGAAGCACAAGATCAAGGAGTCCAAACGTAATGAATCATACAACTAAACAGCGAACCGCTTTTGGCCTCCAGTCAAAATTCCTTCTTGGCCTCGCCTGTATCTTTCTCTGCTTCTGCGCCCTGGCCTCAGTACTCATCTATTTTCACCAAAAGAAAACTCTTGAAGAGGAAACCTTCAGAAAAACTGAGCTGGTTGTTGCAGCGGTGGAATCGATAAGAGAGTATGTGGGCGATGTGCTCAGGCCCAAAATGTATGACATCCTGGATGATGACAATTTCATCATAGAGGCTATGTCAACCTCTTATGTCAGCCGAGTTGTCATGGATCGATTTAAAACAAACCTGCCTGAATTTGAATACCGGCGGGTAGCTATTAATGCAAGAAATACCGAGTACGAAGCCAACACGCTGGAACGAAAAATGATCCGTTTCTTTAATGAGAAAACAGTCGAAACACAGTGGCACGGCATCGTCAAAACCGACCTTGGCCGTTACTACATGAGCTTTCGGCCAGTGCGTTTCACTGCCCCCTGTTTCCATTGCCACGGTGATCCAAAGGATGCACCACAGGCTATTGTGGAAGGCTATGGCTCCCTTCATGGTTTCCATAAAAAACCAGATGTGGTCAGTGGACTACAAAGTGTAGCCATTCCTGTTGATTTTGGTCTTAAACAGATCATGAATGTTGCCTGGAATTTCTTTTTCGTCACCTTTCTTATCGTTTTTTCCCTTTATGGCATTATCTGGTTTTTCTTTAATAAGGTGGTTGTGCAAAATTTACTTCAGCTTCTCGATATATTCAGAGAGAGCCTACGGGATGAAAAAGGAGTTCAGCTGTACCAACAGGCCAGGTCAAAGGATGAAATTGATGAAATGACTGTAGCGGTATACAGCGTAGCCAGACATCTGCATGAAACGCATAAAAAGCTGGAAGACTATGCGGAAAACCTTGAGAACAAGGTGAATGAACGAACGCAGGCTCTCCAAAAATCAGAGAGCAAACTACAGCAAAAAGTAACAGAGCGGGGGCTGGAGCTTCGCACCCTCAATACCATCGCCGAACTTATTGTTCAGTCCGTCCATCTACGGGAGATCCTGCCCAAAGTACTGCGACAAACGTTACATATCATTCCCGCACGCGGTGCCGGAATTTACCTCCTCGACCGAGAACAGGCGGTACTGCGATTACAGTGCCAGGAAAATGCAGAAGAGCTCAAGGATACAATCCCCTTTGAGCCATCACTTTGTCTCCCTATGCTTGAAGAACACTCCCGCGACTTCGATGGTTTTATCAATGAAGCTGCTCTGCAAAAAAGTCTTAACGTCCCCCTCTGTTGCCGTAATCAGGTGCTGGGGGTCATGACCTTTATCGACGCAGGAACAGAAGGAGTCGATGCTCAACAACACGAGCTGCTTTTCTCCATTGGCCACCAGATCGGCGTCACAATTGAAAGTCTCCATAACATTGGTAGGCTTATGCAGAGCAAAGAGCTGCTGCAGTCCGTCTTTGATGGTATTACCGATATTGTCACTCTGCTGGATCATGAACGACGGGTTAAAATGGTCAACCGTGCCTTCCTCGACCGCCATGATGTTACCCTGGACCAGGTGCTTAACCGACCGCTGACAGACATTCCTCTAAAACAGACGTGCCCCTTTGTTTTTTGTATAACTGATCTTGCCCAACCGTCTCTTTCCGTTACCGTTGAGCAGATAGAAACAGAGGAAGGAGATATTTACGAAGTCACTCTCTACCCGATACTTTCAGAGCAGGGTAATGTACGTAACATTGTCTGTTATGCAAAGGATATCACTGAACAAAAGAAGGTGGAAGAAAAAATACAACAGACAGAAAAACTTGTGGCTGTCGGTCACCTGGCAGCAGGGGTCGCCCACGAAATCAACAATCCGCTCGGCGTCATACTCTGTTATACGGATATAATTAAAGAAAACAACAAATCAAACACAGAAATTGTTGAAGATATCAAAGTCGTTGAACGTCATGCCAAAAACTGCCGACGCATTGTTGCAGACCTTCTCGATTTTGCGCACAGCAGCGGGACACAAATTGACAAACAATATACTTCAATAAACGAAACTGTCGAAAACGTACTTGACATGGTTCACCAACAGTTTCAAAAAATGGAGATTACCCTGGTAAGCTCACTTGAGGAAAATCTCCCGGTCTGTCTTGTCGATAGCCGACGCATGAAACAGGTGTTTCTCAACCTGATAATGAACAGTATTCAGGCAACAGAAAAAAAAGGCAACATATCCGTGGCCACTAGCACAGAAGACGACAAAATATTGATAGAAATCAAAGATGACGGGCCGGGCATCAGTAAAGATATTCAAAAAAAGATTTTTGACCCGTTTTTCAGTACCAAAGAACCAGGTCAGGGAACCGGGCTCGGCCTCTCGGTCAGTTACGGTATCGTTCGCGAACATGGCGGAGAAATCAAAATAGGATCAACTCCTGGTCATGGTGCAAAATTCACTGTCATCATACCTGCATCACAAGAGGAGGCATCCGATGAATAAACATGACCGGTCCCAGCCACAGATCCTGATTGTTGACGACGAGCCAGATCTCCTCACCGGCCTTACAAGAAGTTTTGCAAACAGGCTCCCAGGCGTTGCAGTTTTAACAGCTTCAGGCGGTGAAGAGGCCCTTGACATGCTCAACAAAGAAGAGGTTGCCCTGGTCTTAATGGATATTATGATGGGTGACATGAATGGTCTTAAAGTACTTGATCGTATCCACAAAATCGCGCCCCGGTTGACTGTGATCATGATGACAGGATATGGCACGATAGAGCTTGCAGTGGATTCTATCAGACGGGGAGCATGGGATTTCGTAACCAAACCTCTTGAGCTCGATGGCTTAACCAGACTGCTCGACAAAGGGCTGGAAAGAAGTCAACTCATAGGAGAAAATACAAATTTACGCAGTAGGTTATACCCTGACGAAACAGTTCCCGGTTTTGCTGGACAAGGCGCATCCATGCAGCAGCTTTACAAAAATATACAGACATCAGCAGACAGTGACTACACCGTTCTTATCCGTGGTAATTCAGGAACGGGTAAAGAATTATGCGCAAGAGCTCTCCACGCTTTGAGTAAACGATCAAAAAAGAAATTTGTTATGGTTAATTGTCCTGCCATTCCAGAACACCTGCTGGAATCAGAACTGTTTGGATATCGGAAAGGCGCCTTTACGGGAGCTGAAAGGAATCATGCCGGCCTGTTCGTTCAGGCAAACGGCGGCACCATCTGCCTCGATGAAATTGGAGATATTCCGATCAATGTACAGATAAAATTACTGCGGGTACTACAGGAAAGAGAAATTAAACAACTCGGTGCAGAAACATCAACCCGGATTGATGTTCGCATCATCGCCTCAACTAATGCTGAACTGGAAGCCAGGATTAAAAAGGGAACATTTCGAGAGGATCTTTTTTACCGGCTTGAGGTTATCAGCCTGCATATGCCATCACTTAAAGATATTCGTGAGGATATTCCACTTATTGCCGATCATTTTCTCAAAAAGGTTCTGGTTGAGCTCGACAGCGATGGGAAAAAATTATCAGGCGCTGCGCTGGAAACACTCATGGACCACAAGTGGCCAGGTAATGTGAGAGAACTGCAAAATGTTATTCGCCGCGCTGTACTCTTTAGCCCAGGTTCACTTATTGAACCCCACCACCTGACACTTGGAGCAGTACCACTTCCAGCAGAATACAATATCAGCCATGGATCTGACACCGAAATCACACCCTATAAAAAAGCCAAAGAGAGCTGTATTGATTCCTTTGCTCAACAATATGTCCACGAATTACTCCGAAACTGCAATGGCAATGTCACTCATGCCGCACGATCAGCACATCTTACCAGAGCTGCTTTACAAAAGATAATGCGAAGATACAGTATTGACAGCGAACAGTTTAGACAACAGACCTGATTCCCACCATTCCACGCCAAACACGACTTGCGCTAAACATAAAAAAAACCGATTTTATTTGACTTTTTCACAAATTTTTGATTACATAATTTATGTATTCTAAAATACAGCTTCAAACAATACAATGTGATTAACATCAAATCGGAGTTTACCGGTGATTGTAGACGAAACAAATATCCAAATACTCAAGCACCTTAAAGACGGTCGAAAATCCTTCAAAATCATTGCAGATGATTTGTCAGTCACAGAAAATACCATCAGAAGCAGAGTAAATAAGCTTTTAAATGAAGGCATCCTGAATTTCTCCGGCAATGTGCAGATAGATGCACTACCCGGTCATACTCTACTCTATCTCGGCGTCAAACTCAAAAGCATGGAACTCCAGAAAAAAGCGGCAGAATTCAGCGACCTCAGAGGGGTTATCTCTGCTGCGATAGTGACCGGAAGATACGATATCATCCTTCAGGTTCTCCTGGGGCAGGATTATAATTTATTGGAATTCATAACAGAGCAGGTAGCAAAAGTTGGTAGCGTGCAAACCGTTGAAAGCTTTATCGTTTACAAAGGATACAACCTGAATGTGCCATACATTCTCTAATCCCCCACAGGAGACAACATCATGATCGTCGGAATTCTAAAAGAAATTAAAATTGCAGAAAACAGAGTATGCATGACCCCCGAAGGCGTCGAAGTCATGGTACATAACAAGCACCAGTTGCTCGTTGAAAAAAATGCAGGCAAAGGCAGTGGTTTTTCCGACGAACAATACGTCCAGGCAGGTGCCACCATAGTCGAGACACCAAAAGAAATTTTTGACCGCGCCGATATGGTTATGCATGTCAAAGAACCACAACCCCAGGAATATGACCTTATCCGCAAGGATCAGATTGTTTTTACCTACCTCCACCTCGCAGCAGAGGAACGGCTCACCAAAGCGCTAATCAAGGCCGAGTCTGTCAATATCGCCTATGAAACAATCCAGAAAAAAGACGGCTCCTTACCCCTGCTCGTACCGATGAGCGAAGTTGCCGGCAGAATGGCGACCCAGGTGGGAGCTGACTATTTACAAATGACGAAAGGCGGAAAAGGCATCCTTTTAGGAGGCGTCCCCGGTGTAGAACCCGGTGTTGTTGTCGTGATCGGCGGCGGTATCGTTGGCATTAATGCAGCTCTTATGGCTTGTGGTCTCGGCGGCAAAGTATATCTTTTTGACACAAACCTCGACCGATTACGCTATCTACGTGAAGTGATGCCAGCTAACTGCTTCCCCATCATGTCAAGCGTACCAAAACTGAAGGAATTACTAAAAAAAGCAGATCTCGTCATCGGTGCCGTTCTTATACCTGGCGCCAAGGCACCAAGGCTTGTGACACGGGATATGCTAAAAGACATGCAGGATGGAACTGTAATGGTCGACGTTGCCATTGACCAGGGTGGCTGCTTTGAGACATCAAAGGCAACTTCCCACGATGACCCTGTTTTTACCGTTGATGGTGTTGTTCACTACTGTGTTGCAAATATGCCTGGTGCAGTCGCCAAAACATCTACCCTGGCATTGACCAACGCCACCCTCCCCTATGCTCTTGATATTGCGAACAAAGGGTGGAAACGGGCCAGTGAAGAAAATGAAGAAATTGCCCTCGGCGTAAATGTTATCAACGGCAAAGTCACCTATGAGGCGGTTGCCCAGGCATTCGACTTGGAATACACCCCATTTTCTGAAATTCTTGCCAAATAAAAGAAAACAGGGAGTGAACCTGATGTGCAGATTCACTCCCTTACTTTTTCTTTCTGTTATATCCAGGAAATACTACTTCCCCCAGAGCAAAAACGCCTTGATAAATGGATCAAGGTTGCCATCAAGCACTGCATCAACATTGCCGGTCTCATGCTCGGTACGATGGTCTTTAATCAATCTGTAGGGTTGAAGAACGTAGGAACGAATCTGGCTACCCCAGGAAATGCCTTTTTTATCGCCGGATAATCCTTCCTGCTGCTCTGCCTGCTTTTGTTTTTCAAGTTCATAGAGTTGGGCTGAAAGCATCTTCATTGCCGTGTCTTTATTGCGATGTTGACTCCGCTCGTTTTGACACTGGGCCACAAGCCCTGTCGGCAAATGGGTGATACGTATGGCGGAATCCGTTTTATTCACATGCTGACCACCGGCGCCACTTGACCTGTAAGTATCAATGCGTAAATCCTTATCGTCAATTTCCACCTTAATGGAATCATCAAGTTCCGGCATTACCATAACCGAGGCAAACGAGGTGTGACGACGACCGCTGGCGTCAAAGGGAGAAATCCGCACAAGGCGATGAATTCCCAGCTCAGAGCGCAGATATCCATAGGCGTATTTGCCTTTGAATATAATGGTAACACTTTTGGTACCCGCCTCATCCCCGGCCAGATAATCGAGAATATCTGTCTTTAATCCTCGGTTTTCCGCCCAGCGCAGATACATGCGCATAAGGATTTCGACCCAGTCCTGGGCCTCCGTCCCACCTGCTCCTGCGTGAATTGCAACAATGGCATTGCTGCTATCGTGCTCGCCGGAGAACATGCATTCCAGCTCTGCCACCCCAAGACCATCTTCCATGGAAGCTATATTCTCAGCGATTTCCTGTTCCAGCTCAGGGTCTTTTTCTTCAATCACCATCTCCAGGAGTTGCTCATTTTCCTCGAGATCGTCCCATTTTTCTTCCCAGCCTTTAATGGTATCCTGTAATTGGCCGTGTTCTTTCTGGATTTTCTGTGCTCTTTCACCATCGTTCCAGAAGCCTGGTGCCAGGGTTTCGCGCTCAAGTTCTGCGAGCCGATCTTTTTTTCTGGCTAAGTCAAAGATGCTCCTTCAAGGCTAATAATCGACCTTTCAAATCAACAATTTTCTGCTTTGATACCGCTGCACCTGTTTCCATTGATATTTTACCTGGTTGTATAATTTTTCTTCAAATTTTTCTGGCTACGAATACTGCGAAACCAAGCCAGACACGATCCGCAGAGACCAACAATAAGACAGATAGGAGCAAAAAGATATCCATAACTGGCCCAAAACGTAATATTCTCAAGCAAAACAACATCTTTTGCCATGGCCCACGGCTTAAAAATGTCGGACTGGGCCTCAATCCTCCCGGACGGTTCAATAAACGCCGAGATACCCGTATTTGCCGAGCGAACAAGGCTGCGACGGGACTCAACTGCACGAAACACCGTCATGGCAAGGCTTTGATACGGGGCACTCGATTTACCATACCACGCATCATTAGTCAAATTCACAAGTATATTGGCACCAGCCAATACCCATTTGCGTGACAGTTCAGGAAAGACAGATTCAAAACAGATGAGTATTCCTGCCTTTGCCTGCCTCCAGGCAAGGGGTACTTCAATTTTACCAGGGGTAAAATCACCCACCGCCTCAACAAGCGGGCCCAGAAACGGCAGAAATTTTTTCAACGGTACATATTCACCAAAAGGGACAAGATGGCTCTTAAAGTATCTCCGGCCAAACTGCCCGTCCGGCAGGACAAAAAATGCACTGTTGTAGTAATGTATCTTTTTCGCCTGCCGATCAATTATTTCATACCAGGGAGCACCGGTCAATAGCGCACTGTCACGTGCAAAGGTGAATTGCCGAAGTTCTGCCGTAAGAGAATTGGAAAGCGGGAAAAATGGCAGCGCTGTCTCCGGCCACACCACAAAATCGGGCTTTTGGGAACCAAAGAGTTTTTCCGTCTGGGCAAGATATTGTTTAACCGTCGCCCGCTGTCGGGTAGGCGACCATTTTATACTCTGATCAATATTGCCCTGCACAATACCAACTACAAGCCTGGGTGTCTCTTTTCCGGCAACAAGGGTATCAAACGTTTTCAACTGTGTCTTTGAATATAGACCAACATTCCCGGCAAGAATTATTGCCGACAACACCAAAGCGATCCTGGAAAAAACACTTTTTTCACGCCGAAAAAGCAAAACTATACATACATTGAAAAAAACAAGTATAAACGTCACGCCATGATGCCCGACAAGATCAGCTACCTGAATCAGAACAGGCACCCGGTAGAGAGCGTACCCAAGATCCATCCAGGGAAAACCGGTAAATAAAATTCCGCGCAACCAATCGAGCCCGACCCAGACAGAGGGCAGTAGCAACAAACAGATCAAAGGAGAACAGGATAACAATATAAACCTAGCAAACAGAGCAAAACAGACTAAATAACCACTCATACACAAAGCAAGCAGGAGCAGAGCCGGTACCGCAACAAACCATGGCAAACCACCGTATCTACCGAGCACAATGACAATCCAATACAGCAGCAGGAGAAAATGGACAAGCCCACATAACAAGCTGTATAATGCCGCACGTTTTTGCGTTTTAGCCTGCACCGCATAGAGTAACGGCACAAGCGCTACAAAAAGTAGCGGCCAGAATTCGCCACCACCAGGAAAGGATAACCAGAGGAGAAAGGCTGACAACAAAGAGAAAAGTATCGCCTTCTTATGAGAAATCACTTCTGCTCCTGTTTCCTGTCATCAATCCGGCTTATTCTCACCAGTTTAATCAACCTGTCGCTGGCCGATTTCACCTCAAAACGGATTCCACCAACGTCCACAGTATCACCAACAACAGCAAGCCTGCCAAGAACGTGAATAACGAGGCCGCCCACCGATTCATAGGGGCCATCCGGAAATTCAACGTCAAAGAACTCTTCAATAAGTTCCCTGTCGACCCGTGCGTGCACCTGGATAACCTGATCCGCTACAACCTCAATTGCGTCTTCTTCCTCATCATATTCATCATCAATTTCACCGACAATCTCTTCAAGAATATCTTCAAGAGTGACCAAGCCACGCACCGTACCGAACTCGTCGGTCACCATGGCCATATGCACTTTACGCTTTTGAAATTCCCGTAGCAAATCCACAATCGGTTTTGATTCTGAGATAAAATAGACGGGTCTGAGGCAACTTTCCCAGTTCACAGGGTCGGGTTGCTGGCGATTACAGAGTTTAATGAGATCTTTAGCGTGAATCGCACCAATGATTTGATCAGGATTTTCCCGATATATTGGAATTCTGGTAAAACCACTATCAATGACAATATCGATAAGTTCCGGAAGTGGTGAAACAGCGTCAGAGGAAATCACCTCTGCAGCGGGTGTCATAATTTCGGAGGCACTGGTATCCCTGAACTCAAGAATGGAATTTATCATCTTCTCTTCAAGGGGAGTAATCAAACCATCCTCTTCCCCTTCTTCCAGAAGTTCCTGGATATCATGCTCCAATTCCTGTTTTGTTCCAGGTCTGCTGAAATCAAAAAAGGCAATAAAACGTTTCAAAAGGCTTTCTTTTCGGGCCACGCCCTGTTCGCCTGATATATCGTCATTGTCATTCATCGCTTCGAATATATTCCTGAGCCGTGCATACAACTTTTTATGCACTAAGAGATTGATTATTTATGGAGAAGAAGAAACTCCCAGCCAAAACAGACATGTACTCTAGAATCGTAAAAGCTTTACAGACGGTGTCAAGCATAAAAAGATAATTGCAGGAAATTACGAACCAATGGTACGTGAAACAGATACAAATTGAATATTTTTACTTTTCTAATCAGATTGTGGTGACTATAGTAGCGTCGGTTTTCAAATACTGTACATGCCAACTACTTTGTAGTAGTAAAAGAGTAGTGCACTCCCGTACAAAAATCATTTAATTCAAGACCCTTTTGCAGGGAACAACGACATTAACATTGCGAGGAAAAGTTTGGAAGGAAAGGTTCTTATAGCCAATCGAGGTGAAATAGCCATCCGGATCATGAACGCCTGTAACGATCTGGATCTGGAATACATAGTCATATATACCGATGCCGACAGGGATTCAGAACACGTCAGACGTAATATAACACAGGGCCCTGGACAAAACGCCTGGCGGGTAGTCAGCTACTCGGATCCCAATGACATCTTTGCGGTCGCCGACTACACAGGTTGCACCGCCATTCATCCCGGCTACGGTTTCTTCTCTGAAGATTTTCGTTTTGCAAGACGGGCAACCGTCCGTGACCGGCCACTGACATTTATTGGACCCAACTGGCAGGTTATCCGGGATCTCGGTGATAAAATCAACACCAAACGGGTGGCCAACAAACTGGGCATCCCTACAATTCCAGGTACAGATGCACCCATTTACAACGAAATGGAAGCGGAAGAAATCGCTGCCGACCTCCTTACCAGCCAACTCGAAGACGGTATAGAAAATCCGTCAATTCTCGTTAAAGCTGCCGCTGGCGGCGGGGGCATGGGTATTGAAGAAGTTTTTGAAATAGAGCAGTTTCGACGGGTATACAGGCAGCTGCAAAACTACGCCAAACGGCAGTTTGGTGATGGCGGTGTACTTATTGAGCAATGTTTACGGGACTACAATCATCTGGAAGTACAACTGGTATGCTCCAAACACGGAGAGCGAATCCATTTCAGCTCAAGAAACTGCACCATCCAATCGACCGGCAGACAAAAACGGGTTGAGGCGGCACCCGGATTTCATGACTCCTGTTTCGACTATGATTTCAATGAAAAAAAGGTGCTCCAACAAATCGTCAACTACTCTCTCAAACTTGCCAACTACGTTAAATATGACAATGTCGGCACATGGGAATGGATTGTCGCCAGATCCGGCCAACCCTACCTTCTTGAAGTGAATACCCGCATCCAGGTGGAAAATGATGTTTCCGCCAGGATCAGTTACATCAACAATGAACACCCCAACCTTATCCGTGAACAGATCCGTCTCGCCCTTGGTGAAAAAATCGGTTACAGGCAAGGTGCGGTCAAGTTCCGTGGTGCGGCCATCGAGTTGCGAATTGTCGCCGAAAATACACGTCGTGATTTTGCGCCGTGGATCGGTACCATCACAGAATTCACCTTTCCGGATTCCCCCTGGTCTGTTGTCTACTCCCATGTGCCAGGGGACAGACCATACCCGATCCCCAGCGACTTTGACCCGAACCTGGCACTGGCGCTGGTATGGGGAGAGTCCATGGATGATGCGAAAGCAAAAGCCGCCCGTTTCATCGACGAAACTGTTATCTGCGGCAACGACGCAAACAATAATCCGATAGTTACCAATCTGGACTATCTGAAAAACAACCTCGATCGTCTCCTGGCATTCTAAATATGAAAGAATTACTCAAACAGCTTGTTAAAATAGAAGAACGCATCAACTATCTCCTGCAGATAAAAGACTTTTCCAACTGGGGTAATCTCGACGGTTTCAAAAAAACCTGTGACTATCTGAAAGAGGAAATCTACGATCTCTCCGAAGAACGGCTTGCAGCAGAAATTCGTAAGCTTCACGAATCTATCAGTTTTCTCGAAGAACGTGCAGAAGAGCATCTCACGCCCTTGGAGAGAGTCCGCATAGTGAGAAGCAGCCAGCGATTTTCCTTAAAAGATATCCTGGAAAACGTCTATGAAGATTATACTGAGCTTGGCGGCGAAGATGACGCCAATGTAGACCCGGCCATGATCTGCGCCAAAGCCACCATAACCAGACGGATCAAAAACAAACCTTATACCGCATCTGTTATGGTTATCGGCCAGGAAACCGGCCATGGTGAAGAGTTCAGAAATGGAGGTTCCTGTAAGCCCCAGGGCAACGAAAAGGCTTTGCGCTATATGAAAGTTGCTGAGACCGAAGGTATCCCCATCCATTTCTACATTTTCACCCCAGGTTCCTACCCCATTGAAGAAGGATCCGGTGCAGCGCAGCAGATTGCCAGAAATATCTACACCATGACCAAGCTGAGAATCCCCATGATCTCCATGATTTCAGAAGGTGGCTCGGGAGGTGCCGAGGCTATTGGACTCACCGACTACAGAGTAATGGCTTCCCACGGCTACTATTCTGTTATTTCGCCCGAAGGAGCTGCAGCAATTGAAGGTAAAATACGAGAGGGCTCAAAGGTTCCCAAGGAACTCATCGAGGTTTGTGCAGATCGCCTCAAACTAACGGCAAAAAATAACCTGAAAAACGGTACCATCGACCGAATAATCTACGAACCTCCCCTTGGTGCCAGAAGAGATGATTTCGCATTTTTTGCAAAATTGCGCGCCGAGATGCTGAGGGCAACGGACAAGGTCGTTCTTTCCGTCAAAAATTTCAGCGCCCTGCGAACCTATGAAATCAGGCGTAAAAAACATCAGCCAGCAAGTGAAGAAACACAACTTGAAGTGGCCTGGGATCTTAATAAAGAAGAAATCAAACGACTCCTTTCACTTCGTTCGAAAAAATACCTGGCCATGGGCCGAAACGGTTTTACAGGTGTACCGGAAGCCGAAGAGAGCATGTACAACCTGGCGAAAGTAAAAACCGAAAAGGTCTATTACACCCTGCGTTACGACATTATGAAGAATCATAAACGGCAGGTACGAAAGGTAATAACTGATGTTTCCGGGGAAGGCTCGGTCATGCTCAGACGCATTACAGAGCCGATAAACGCTTTTATTGATCTCTGGGGCAAAAAGAAAAAAGAAAAACCACAGCGACTCATCACCTATTCCGGTGGGGGAAACGGACATGATCATCAAAATCGCCGGGCCGATCCGCTGGAATTGACAGATACCTACACAAGTCCTCTGGCCAACAAGGATCGCACCGTCACCTGCCCAAACAGTGAAAAATACGGTTGCAAAGATCTCTGGATACCTGATCTTTATGGCGAATTTGCTGGTGTCTGCGAGACCTGCGGCCACCATTTCCCTCTCGAACATCAGTGGTATTTGCAAAACATATTCGATGCCGGCTCAATCAAGCAATTCAATACGGACATAACATCTGGTAATCCGCTGAATTACACCGGTTTCACTGTGAGGCTGCAGGGCGCAAAAAACAAAACCGGAAGACGATCGGGCAATATGACCTTCCATGCCCAAATTGACGGTATCAAAATCATCGTTGCCATGCTCTACTCTGATTTCCGCAATGGTACGGTCGGTAGTGCAGAGGGTGAGAAATTTGTTCAGGCCTGCGCTCTTGCCAAACGCAAAAAGCGGCCCCTCCTCGCCTACATCCATACGACAGGGGGGATTCGTATCCAGGAAGGAACCCTTGGTGTCACACAGATGCCCAAATGCACCATGGCTGTACGGGAGTATATCGATGGAGGTGGTCTCTATCTCGTGGTTTATGACAACAATTCCTATGCCGGCCCACTGGCTTCTTTTCTGGGGTGTTCGCCATATCAATTCGCCATCAGATCGAGCAGGGTTGGATTTGCCGGCCCCAGGGTCATTCGGGAAACCACAGGTTCAGCCATTCCTCCGGATTATCATTCCGCACGAAATGCGCTGAAACGCGGTCATATCCAGGGAATATGGGATCGCAGGGAATTTAGAAAAAACCTGCATAAGGCCCTGCTTACCATGGGCAGCCCAAGTTTATACTATCGGTAACCTGATCCTGTTTTTCACCAAACCCTTCTCAGTGACTTTTGGGAAGGGGGGAGGAACTGTGACTACTTCCGCTGTTCAGGAAGTATCAGAAGAAGCTTGTTTGCCAATTCGCCTTTGGTGAACGGTTTTTGAATAAAGTGTACACCCTCTTCAAGCACGCCACTGCTGGCAATCACGTCGTCAGTGTACCCCGACATAAAGAGCGTGACTATATCCGGATACAGAGCGTGAACCTTTACCGCAAGTCGACGACCATCCATTATCGGCAGAATGACATCTGTTAGAATAATATCAATTGATCCGTCATACGTCTGTGCCATCTGTAGAGCCTGATCCGGAGAATCCGTTGCAATAACAGCGTAACCGAGCCGTTCCAGCAAGGTTCTGGTCAGTGCCAGAATAGCGGGTTCATCCTCCACCAAAAGGATAGTCCCACCACTTTCCTGTTGCTGCTTTACTGCCTGGCCTGCACTCTGAACTCTATTTTCCTGTACACACCGCGGCAGGTAAACACTGAAGGTACTGCCACCAGGATTACTTTCTACATCCACAAAACCTTTATTTTGCTGTACAACACCATATACAGTGGCAAGTCCCAACCCCGTTCCTTTGCCCACATCTTTGGTGGTAAAAAACGGTTCAAAAAGATTTTCAAGAATTTCTTTTCCCATACCACAACCGCTATCGCCTACAAACAAACAAACGTAATCACCCGACTGAACCTTCCGGGATTTGAAATCATATTGTCCATCCACATGGATATTGTGTAAACCGATTTTAATCTGACCATGTCCGGTAATCGCATCCCGCGCATTAACAGAGAGATTCGTGAGAATCTGATCAAACTGCCCAGGATCTATCCTCACCGGCCATATGTCTCCGGCAGACCAGTTTACAAGTTCAATATCTTCCCCAATCAGCCGTTTCAGCATGGAAAAGATTTCAAACACTCTAGTCTGCAGGTCGACAATCCGGGGGAGCACCGTCTGTTTTCTGGCAAAGGCCAGAAGCTGGCCTGTGAGATCGGCCGAACGTTTAGCCGCTTTATAGATCTCGTGAATGTCTTCCCGAAAGATAAACGAATCATCAGTATCCTCCATGATCATTTCGGTACGACCAAGAATCACTCCAAGCATATTGTTAAAGTCATGGGCCACACCACCGGCAAGCCTTCCGATCGATTCTATTTTCTGTGCCTGTTGCAATTGAAATTCGAGATTTTCTCTTTCCTTTTCAATATGTTTTCTTTCTGATATATCCTCAAAAGTTGCAATGACGCCACTCGGATTTTGTCCCGGAGATATCGGGTTAAACATTACTCTGATAAATGTAGTTTTACCCCCTGTCACAGATGTATACATATCTTCATAACTGGATTTTTCGCCAGTAAGCGCTTGCTGTAAGGCTGTCACCATCGCAACTGAAGATCCTGTTGCAGCATTTAAGCCTATCAGCCTTTCTTTCGACGAGCCCATAATATCGACAAATTTATCATTACATTCAATTATGATTCCATCTGAGCTGAAATATATCAAGCCCAGGGGAGAACTCTCAAAAATAACCCGGTGTTTTTGCTCACTTTCCCGAAGCTTTTCCTCCATCTCTTTTTTGGATTCTTCAGCCTTTTTTATGGGTCTGAGATCCAAATCAACGCAATACATCTCTTTGCCATTAACAGTTTCGTGCATCACATGGGACGAGAAGACCGGCACATCTTCACCATTTTTGTCGCTCAACACAATTTCCCCGGCTTCCGGGCGCACGTCATCATCGACCCATTGACGATGTTTTTGGATCATTTCCGCCCGGTGAGCAGAAGGAATGATCAGTGTTTCAAGAGGTTTTCCCACCACCTCCTGCTCACTATAACCATAAAGCCTCTCGCTGGCTTTATTCCAAAATATGGTGTGCCGATTCTCATCGTATCCCTGAATTGCAATACCGGAGACATCTTCAATTATTTTGCGAAATCGATTAATACTGGCCTGCAGTTTCTCTTCAATCTGTTTTCGTTCTATGGCACTGGCAACCTGAGTGGCAACCGAACTCATGGTTTCAACATCTGTCGTATCATAAAAATCCGGTTCTTCATAACTCTGAACAACAATGGCACCGATCAATGTATCACGTGCAATTAAAGGAATTCCCATCCAGATCTCAGGAATAACGCCCTGCCAGATTTTTCGCCCCTCAGCTTCCTGTTGCCGCACCAGTTCACTGCCGGTAATAAGCAGCGGACGCTTTGTGGCAAGAACTCTTGCCGTGAGAGAGTTTTCAGGTGTTGCACCCACAAGAGGAGGACATTCGACCTCAGTGGTATCAACATTATAGGGAAAGGTTATTGTGTCATGTAACTCATCATACAAAGCTATATATATGTTGGTTGTATCTATAATTTTGCCAAGAGAGGTATGAATGGATTGGAAGAGTTCATCAAGGTTTTCTGCCACACTCACGGAAAGCGCAATTTCAGAAAGTGCTTTATTGATTTTCTCAAATCGTCTACTCCGGGCCAGTTCTATCTCCAGTACGGCCAACTTCTGTTCGAGTTCCTCATACGATATTTTCTCCACTTCTTACCACCCTCTCTCATCAGCAATTACTGCAAAGAACAGATAACGCCCGAGTATCTTCCTGAAATTATATGTCAGGAAACACAAGAAGTCAAAGCGCATATCCAGAAAAAACACTTTAACAGTTTTCATAACCAACGGTCTCTGATCACCAAATCTTTTTTAATGTCTTTTTTAAAACTGTTACATTTCATTATGCAGTACAGATTCTTTCTAGACCTGCCTATTACCCATAAAAAGGAGCTGTACATGTCAGTTCTCTTCGTCCAGCAACGCAAAACCCAGACACATCAGGGTGATTTAACCCTAACCCAGTTCTTATACAACTTTAAAAGGTTACATTTACAATTGGACATATTGCTCAAAATAAGATACAGTTAATTGACCTATAAATCTTCTTGTGAGATA
>CAMZKN010000097.1 GCA_947311315.1 uncultured Desulfobulbaceae bacterium
GGCATGGTTACCATGAGTTTCAATATATGTGTCTGGGTTTTGCGTTGCTGGACGAAGAGAACTGACATGTACAGCTCCTTTTTATGGGTAATAGGCAGACCTAGATACTGCAGCATTTGACAAACAATCTCTCCAACCATATCCTCGTCATCCATGACAAGAACCGCCTTTTTTCTTTCTACAGATACCAAAAGTTCCTTCCTCCCATTGCTGAACCCGTTGATTTAATGTATTTTCGCCCGATCTTTGCGTTATACGAAAATCCTATTAAATCAACAAACTCATGGCTGCACTCTGTATACCACATAACAAAATGAAGAATAATTCCCTGAATTATTCTTCTATGCAAAGCTATTCCATTACAAAATTAAGTATGCCAGCAATTTTACAGAACAGTCAAGCGATTTACGAATTCAGCAACCCGGTTTTTGCCTCTGATCATTTTGACAGTAAGAAAATGAACGGTATAATGCATTTTCGGGTTTCACAAATTTGGGAGAGGTATTTTGCGGAAAAACAACGGATTGCCAGTCCATAAAAGTTGCGAAAATGATCAATTCCTGGAAATCAGGGACAATGGCGACCACCGCTCACTCTATTTTGATTCCGGTTATCTCCAGGGTCAGATGTCTTTATCCGCACCGGAGAATCTGGTGATCTCCTACACATGGTATATGCTCACAGCCCTATTACTCTTTCCGGAGCCGCAAAAGATTTTAGTTTTGGGCATAGGTGCCGGTTCTTTTATCCGATTTTTCCTGCACCATTTTCCAAACTGTGTAATTGATGCTGTGGACAACTCCGCAACAGTCATCAGTACTGCTGAGAAATTCTTTTTTATCTCTCAGGCACAAAATCTGTCTATTTTCTGCAATGACGGATACCGGTTTCTCAAGAAAACCCATGGAAACAACTATGATATTATTCTGGTTGACGCCTTTGATGCCAGGGGAATGGCTCCAACAATATACGACGCGCCCTGCCTGGCACGTATGGCAGAAAACCTTAGCCCCAAAGGTATAATCAGCTGTAATTTGTGGAGCAGTAATACAGCCAGGCTTCGACAAATCAAACGTCTTCTTGCCAATCAGTTTCAGAGCAATATCTACCTTCCTGTTCCCGATCGTGCCAACATAGTGGGTTTGTCCATGTCCAGTGAAATCCCCTGGCCAAATATCTGCCGAAAAAAAGAAGAGTTGAGAATATACACCAGAAAGTACGGTTTTAATTTTGCCAAACTCAGCCAGGTGGCAAAACAGAATAATTTTACTTTTGCGCAAAAACTTGCATCTGCTTTAAAGCCCTTTCATCGTAAATAGTGTCTGAACGAAAACCTGCAAATTTCTTCAAGTTCAAGACGGGTGATAATTTTAACCGCAGGAATACATTAAGTATTTTGAGGATTAAAATTTCAGCCCAACGAAGAAATTGGGAAAATTGGTGGTTTTCGGCCGGGCACTAAATAAGGAAATCCTACAATAGATTGCCGGAAGGTTCTACAGGTTCTGCGATCCTCACCCTTTGGTCAAGCAGGTCGGCAATTTCCTGCTGCCAGTATTCCCTGGAACCAAAACCATCAATAGCACGGGTTACACCGTCACCCTCCACTTGATAGGCACACCATGCCATATAGTGGATAAATCGCATGGCCCGAAGTGGTTCAATCAACTGCAATGATCTGCGATCAAACGACTTGAACGTTTCATATCCTTCCAGAAAAAGATCCAGCTCAACAAACGTGTCTTCCATTCCACCCGGTAAAAGCATCCAGATATCCTGTACGGGAGGGCCCATCACCATATCGTCAAAATCGATAAGAAAAAGTGACTCACCCGGGCGGTTGATTACGTTGGCGAAATGACAATCACCATGTATTCTAATAATTTCTGTCTCTTTAAAAACAGGACTAATCTCATCAACAATAGCCAGAACCGCTTCCTGTAAAACAGGCTTTAAATCCTCAGGTACACACGTCGAGGCGAGCAAAAAATCGAGCTGTATGAGGGTTGAATCCTGGGGGGACATGGAAATCCTGTGGGAAGCCCTGCGAGTCTCACCGACCTTATGCACTCTTCCGAGTAAGCGACCCAGCTGCAACCATTCTTCATCAGTAAATTCGTCGACACTGCGACCACCGCATTTAGGAAAAATGGAGTACAGCATCCCTTCAGATTGCGCAAGTGTTGTCCCATCCTGCAGTGGCAATGGCGCTATTACCGGCAACTCCTGGGCTGTCAGGTCTTTTAAGAATTGATGTTCCTCCCGGATAGCCTCTTTTGACCATCTCCCCGGCCGATAGAACTTGGCAACAAATCGAGTGTGATCGACACTTTCAATCTCAAAAACGCGGTTAATATAGCTGTTTAACGGGCGAAACAGATTATTACACCGAATATCCAGCACCTTCTCAACAAGATTCAGGACCTTATCCGGCCCAAGATCCTGAAAAGAACCTGTTTTATCTTTTCGTTCCATATCCATAAGCGTCTAATCCTTATGTTTCTGTACAAAATTCATCATCTGACTGGGACTCAGTTTTGTAGAAGAGGGTCCTGATCTGATATAGAACTCTTCATTTTTGCCAATCTTCAAAAAAACAGGCCGTCCTGCGCATTTGCACTCAAGCATAACTACTTCCTGGTTTTCAATAGCGACCAGCGTAACCACGATAAAGTTGTAAAACTCTGCCCCCACATGTTGATTAATCAAATTTTTCACATGGAGCAGGCAACGGTCGTTATTTTCAAAGTTATCTTCTTCAAGACCACATATTTCACCGGAGTCAGTAACACCAAGTAAAAGAGCGCCACCGTTAGAATTCAAAAAGGCAACCAACGCCTTCAGCCAGGCAAATTCAATTTCTTTCCCCTTTTTCCCTGTCTTCAGGTTGGTTCGGATCGTTGATTTAAATTCAACATCTGCCCCTTCTCCCTGTTTGATATATTTATGCAATCTCCTCGATGGAGATACCACAGAAGGCGCCTTTAATCGAATAATTCCCATTTTCCAGATAAGTAAGAACGTGAGAACAGCACCCAGAGTAGCAAGAAACAAGTCGATAATATCAGTACTCAAAATAGTTTCTGTGAGTAAATTTACCAATTCACTCTCGGGACCTGCATAGCCAAGCCAGAAAAATCCATCCTCATGATCCACTTTCTGAAAAGAAGCCAGCCAGTGTTTACCTTTGAATGTTTTTTTAATAAGATTACCATTCTGGTCGCCATCCTTTTGCCACTGTTCTATCAAAATCGACAGTATGTGCTTTTCTTCCTCCTGTTCCTTTTTCTCATTACTGCTTATCAGTAAATTCCCCTTCCCGCTGACAAGAAAAAACACTCCGGGTCTGTCTGCACTTTCACGGGAAAGTATCATACCTATTGCAGATAACGGAACATCCATGGCAAAAACAGTATACCGGGAAGGATCTTTGGGGTTTTTCCATGACACTGATGCGGTAACCCCCTGCACTTTTGAATGATAAAAGGTATATACGTCACTCCAGACAACTTTTTTCTCTGAAGCGACATGGACAAACCACGGACGCAGTCTGGGGTCATATTCACCTGTTTCCTGCCATTTTTTAATCAACTCACCTTTTTCAGAAAGCTGGTTATATGACATCCTGCTCGCAGCATCTTCTGCCACGGAAGAGCGGGTCAGATAACCCTGTTTATTTTTATACAGAAAATATTCCCGGCCACTGGTATTGGCAATGGTAATGGCGCCGATTATCTTCTGATGCTCCAGCATGGGAATAAATTTCTTATTGAGAGCAATGGTATCACTGGTAAACAGAATATCGTTTTTACCCCAATCCCGAACCATCTGCAGTTTCTCTTCTATTGTAGTGAAAAAAGAACGCAATTCTCCTATTTCAACAGCAGTTACCTTTGTAACAACACCTGCAGCCAGACTATCTTTGAGTTTAAAATACTGATAGCCGTTCATTACCAGTAAAACGGCAACAAATGCAGCAACAGGAGCAAGAAGAGTGGTAAAGCGATGGATATTTTTCATAGTTCAGGATGCATATATCTATTGTGGGAAAAACAACTACCGAATTTTTGATTGTATCACACGACTCTCTATTAAGTAAGGAGATGTTTTTCTTTTACCAATAAAATCTCAAATCTTCCATAAAACCGGTTTACCTGATTGTTGCGAAAACCGGTTTTATGGCCTACTCAAAATTAAATCCCATCAACTACCGGTTCAGGACTCCGCAATTTTTTTAATAGCACAAAATTCACCACACATAGTGCAGACATCGGTGTCCCCTATTGCACTTTCATCTCTATACGACTGTGCCTTTTCCGGATGAAAAGACAGTGCAATCTGACGAGGCCAATCCAGAGATTTCCTCGCCGCTGCCATCTCTTTTTCCTGTTGAAGAGCGTAGTCGCGCCCCAGTGAAAGATCCGCCACATGCGCCGCAATTCTGGAGGCAATAACACCATTTTCAACATCATCCACAGTCGGCAGTCTCAAATGCTCGGCGGGAGTCACATAACAGAGAAAATCCGCACCATTCATACCGGCAAGTGCACCACCAATTGCCCCAACAATATGATCATTACCACACCCTCTATCCGTTACCAGAGGGCCAAGAACATAAAACGGAGCACCATGGCAAAGGTTTTTCTGTAAAGTCATATTCTCAGCGACCTGATGCAGGGGAACATGCCCCGGCCCTTCAACTATCACCTGAACTCCCTTTTCCCATGCCCGCTGGGTTAACTCACCAAGGGCGAGAAGCTCTGTCAGCTGCGCTCTGTCCGTTGCATCACAGGTTGTACCGGGCCGCATCCCATCCCCGAGTGAAATGGTCACATCATACTGCCTCAGGATATCGAGGATATCATCATAATGATCAAAAATCGGAGACTCGCCACTGTTATGCCGAAGCCAGGAAACAAGGAACGCACCACCCCGGCTCACTACATCTAGGGCTCTCCCCTCGTATTCCATCGCTTCTACAGCTTTTCTGGTCACTCCTGCATGAATTGTCATGAAATCGACACCTTCGACCGCCTGTTTCTCAACTGTTTTTAAAAAATCATCAGCTGTCATCTCATCTGTATCGCGTCCCGCAGCAGATAATTCGAAAGCCGTTTGATAGAGAGGAACAGTGCCGACCATAACCGGCGATCTTTTCAGAATTTCATGCCTGATTTCCATCTGATCCGCCCCAAGAGAAAGATCCATTATGCTGTCCGCTCCGTGACGAACGGCAACCTCAAGCTTGTGAAGCTCTTTTTCAAGAGAAGAATCGTTTGGCGATGCACCAATATTTGCGTTGACTTTTATTCTTGTGCCACCCCCTACTGCCCGCAGTTCTACATGTTTTCTATTGGCATTACAGGGGATAGCGATTTTCCCGGAAACCACACCTTTTCTGATATCCTCGGGTGCCATATTTTCGTAGGCTGCCACCAAACGCATCTCAGTTGTAATTTCGTTTTTAAGTGCCCGTGTTCGCTGGGTCATAGTTTCTCCATTATTATTTCTTGTATTGTCTGCATGGCCAACAGTGGGTTCTCTGCCATTGCCACTTCCGAAATCAAAGCAACATTTCTGCATGAGCCGGATCCGAGCGCCTTGATCCGCTCTATGGTTAACCCGCCAATGGCAACAACAGGGCAAGACACAGCCTTCAATGCGTTGAGTACTATTTCCGGCCCCGTGACCGGATCCGGATTTTCCTTTGATGTCGTGGCATAAAGAGGGCCAATGCCGATATAATCGACGGGTTCAGTTTTCGACCTGTTCACCTGCTCTAGGTTGTGTGTGGAAAGGCCAAGCAACATCTGATCACCAATACATCTTCGAACGTCAGCCGGAGGAAGATCGCTCTGGCCAATGTGAACACCATCCGCATCAACCATCAAAGCAATATCGGGGCGATCATTAATTATGTAAAGGGTCTTTGAGTTTTTTGTGATTTCACGCAGCCTTCTGGCAAGATCAAGATGGTGCCTCTGATCGTCACCTTTATACCTGAGCTGCAGAGCTGGAAGGCCGGCTTCAACGGAATATTCCGCCATTTTTTCATAGCCTGCAGGTGGATCTGTTAAAATCAGATACAACCCCGCTTCAAGCCTGGGACGATGGCAATAAGCAAGTAGAATTCTTTCATATTCATAGGCCTCATATCTGACATTTTTCATCTCCCGGGAAAGCGTTATATCTGTTGTCTTGAACAACTCTTCCAGCACCCGGGTACCTTCCTGTACCCGCTTGCTGTTTGCCCGCACCAGATCGCCCGGGTCTGTTCTCCTTTCTTCCAGTGATCCTATTGCACTAAAACCAACATCATCGAGTGACGAACGCTTTGCAATCACAGTCTGAACGGGCACCAATGTATTGATCCTGTGCCTGTTCTTTTTAATTTTCTGCTGCAGACCAGCATCCCTGAAAACAAACCTGCAGATATCTTCAAGCACCCGCAATCCTTCCGCAACCCTATTCAGATTGGCATCGATTACCGTAGCAAAACCCATCCCATGCGCATTATCCATGACCGAGCCCTTCAAGGAGGATGTCCTCGGCTGCCTTTTGTCCGGAAAGCAACATCCCACCAAAGACCGGCCCCATTCGATATCCGCCATGGACCGCATTTGCAGCCATGCCACTGACAAAAAGCCCTGGAAAAACTTCACCCGTATTTTTAACCGTTTGAGATTCGGCAACGGGCGCATCCATGGATTTTTCTCCAACTATCCCCCCCGACTCCGTTGCCAGTCGGACACCCATCTTATTCACCAGAACATTCGTTATATCAGCATCATGCCCAGTGGCATCCAGAACATATTTTGCATGGAGCGTCAGGGGATCAATATGGTAGCCGAGGGTAGACACCGCCCCCCAGTTCATCACCAGACCGGCAACACGTGCGTCTTTCATAACCACGTCTTCGATACCAATCAGATTAAAAACTTTAAGGCCAGCCAACATTGCTTTATGGATAAGAGTCGTCGTCAGGTAAACCGAATCCAGGGTATAATATCCCTCCTCAAAATAGAGCGGCTCAATGTCAAATTCACTGAGAATCTGCTTGCTCTCTTCCTGAACGACCAGTTCATTAAACATCATGCCACCGCCCCATATTCCCCCACCGATGGAGAGTTTTCTCTCAAAAAGGGCAACTTTTTTCCCCGCTTTTGCAAGGTAATACCCCGCAACCAGGCCCGACGGACCACCACCGACGATAGCCACATCAAGCTCCAGTGCATCGGTCAATTTCTTCATATACCGCTCGATTATTGCTCTACTGATAGTCACTTCGTTCAACATTTTTCCTCCACGTATCATATAATATTGCCACAATCTTTTTTGCGCCCCGGAACACACTTCAGGGACAAGACAGGCATAGGCAGCAGAGGAAAACTCCGGGCGGGGAATCAAAATAAAAAAAGCCGTTTTCCCCAGCAGAGGAAAACGGCTTTTTGAATTATGACCATTAGGCGGCACCAGAATTATAAAACTCCGGTACAGGCTCCCTTCGCCGGTACTAACCGGATCAGGTTCTAAGGGTATCATCTCAGGCTTTTGGGCCACCCCTGCTGTCTTGTTTTTTACTTCTTTGTATTCTGTCTGTCAAGTGTTCATCCACCTGAATGACACATCTGAAAGGAGGTGATCAGCAATCGCTTTACAATCAACCATGATCATACGCTTTCAGGCAGAAGGCACAACCGTCATAACCGAGATTTATTCCTTCCTCAATGGAATCATAATAACGCATATTCCAGGTAGCCATCCGTTTTACCCACTGACAGGTTGAACGGTGCAGTTCTTTCGTTTTATGATTTCCTATATATTTAGGATAGGCATCAAGGTCTGTCCGGTATACATTCATTTCCGGATCACCCATCAGAGTCTGCTCAAATATTGTCCATATTTTATAGGGTCGACCATTGGTATCACCTGCTAGATAGCAGCGGGAATCGTTGAGCATGGCAAGATTTCTTGTGTATTTCATTGCCTTGAAAAAGGCAAGTCGGAAATCATCTCCGATACCGATCCAACTGTAGCGACTGTTGCCCACATATGCCACGGCACCACCATTAGGATATTTCACCAGTTTCTCTCCTATGGCATCATTCACATCAAATTGATTTGTCAGACAGGAATCGGCAACGGCAATAAAAGTTTTGTGGCCATTTGTCAGATTATTCATCAACCCCTCATTTAAATGCGCCACTCCTCCCGAATATCCATGCCCGGTCAAGCTGACAAAATGAGGGCCGCCATTCAACTCATCTTCCAGGTTTTCGCTGGTGAGCGTTTTCAGGCCCGCCCCCGAAAGAGAACCGGCAGGCATATCAGTCACATCCGAATAAAGCCGCTGCACCTGATTGATCCGGCCGAGATTGCTTCGAACCCAGGCCCGCAATTCTTCCTGTTGGGTGATGGAAGAATCAGTTTCCTCCTTGTCCACATCATAGCGAAGGGGGGAAATATCCGCGTTTGGGCCATAGACAACCACCCACTCTGTTGGAATCGGGATCTTTATCCGGAAAAATATCAGGTCAATTACAACAGAGTTCGGGCGAAGATCATTCGCAGCCTTTGCGTAATACCAGCCCGGATTATTCCTGTCAGCCGTCAGGGAAAAATGCAGTACTTCCCGTAACTTCTCCAAAAGTGTTGGTAAAGTCCATTCTAACCGTCGCATAGCATCTTACGAAAATCTTTAACCAGTGGAAGGCCATACATAGCTTTTATTGAAGTGAGTTGTTTTTGTGTTTTGTTGTA
>CAMZKN010000098.1 GCA_947311315.1 uncultured Desulfobulbaceae bacterium
ATCACTCAAAAAATGCGCAAGCTCAGCTTTGACGTACGAGCAGTTTTAGATCACTTAAAAATGACGAAAAATTCCTGTGCCAATTGAAAGAGTTGGCGGTTAGCATTAATTTACCCTGAACAGGAAAGCTCCGATCAGGTGCTGCAAGCCATAGAGTCTTTGCAGCAAATCGCTAAGACAGTGGATACTCATATTGAGGAGGCACAGTTCAATGTGGACAAAACCGAACAACAGGCCCGGGAAGGAGTTAATGTTGTTACTCAGAATATAGAAGAGCTCGCTGAAACAGTTAACAGCGTGAATACTACAGCTGACCAGATGGCAGCTCTGAAACAAGCAACCACGCAGATTCATAAAATCATCGAGTCCATTGAGAATATTGCTTCACAAACTGATCTGTTAGCACTTAATGCCACCATTGAAGCTGCACGGGCAGGTGAGGCCGGCAAAGGTTTTGCTGTGGTTGCCAGCGAAATCAAGGAGCTCTCCAGACAAACCGCTGATTCCACAACTGAAATCATAGATCTTATTGACAGTCTTACTGAACAGGTAGATAAATCAGTGGATTCCATGCAACAAGTGGTAGAAAAAGTACATAATGCACAACAGCAATCAAAGCAAACTGTTCTAGCGTTTGAATCGATGACAGATGGTGTGGGGAGGGCCACGGAAAGTACCGGTCACATTGCAGAATATAATCATCAACAGTCGGAGCAATTGACTCAGTTGAATGATCGCTTGTATGAACTATTTGACGTACTGAAACGTTCCACAAACAAGACTCAGGAGACAACTCTGGTTGCCAATGATCTGCACCTTGTTTCTGAGAGACTCAACGAGACATTGAGTGGTTTTGTTACAGCCCCTGAAGCTTCTGTCGAGCGTTCAGTATCCGAGAAGCGAGAAACGCCACGAATCGAGAATCGTATCAGGGTAACTGTCAATCTGGAACAGGGTGATTTACAGATAAGTGGAATGACACAGGATATCAGCATGGGGGGAATAAATCTGAAATGTTCTCAGAAATTGCAGAAAAACACTTCTCTGCCTATTGTCATTCATTTACCATTAGATGAGCGGGGGGAGACTGTGGAAATGTTAAATCTCACTGGGCGGATTGTTCGTGAAGAGAAAAAGCAGGCCTTTTATTATTATGGTATTCAATTCACCACGTTGAGTAGCGTACAAAAACAATCACTGCAAACTATTTTCGATTTTTTCCGCAAACAGCACAGTTATGCATAATGCCTTTGTTCTGGAACTTCAAAAGTTACCTCTATCAGTAAAGATTGGAAAGAGCTTCATGTGTCAATGTCATTGCGTTAGTCTAATCGAAATGCAGTTGGAGCGTATTTTGGATGTAGCTTTTATAACTACCGTGGACAAAAGTACCGAGCTTATCCACGCTCATGCCGAATTCAGAAATATCAAAAAATGAGTAGTTATACCTATATGAAAATTTGGGAAAATATGTTCTGATGGAGGGTGGTTTGTTGGCGAAGAACTGTGCCAGGAAAAGACTCCTGGTACGGCCTTGTAGGATAACTAATGACTCGGGAGGACCGGTATGGATGGAAGATTCTTTCAATTGAGTTGCACGAAAATTATGGCAATGGCAGGTGGCGTGCTTCTGTTGTTATCTCAGACAGTTTATTCAGCAGCGATCCTAGAAGGTCAACGGATGCATCCGGTGGAGGGAAAGAATGGTATGGTTGTCACCAGCCATTTTCTTGCCACCCAGTCAGCACAGGAAGTGTTAGAAAAAGGAGGAAATGCAATTGATGCAGCCGTAACTGCGGCGTTTTCACTGGCAGTTACCCAGCCTCGATCGGGAAATATCGGTGGTGGAGGCTTTATGCTGATTTCTTCGGAAAAAAAGAATGAAGTAGTCGCCATCGATTATCGAGAAAAGGCCCCAGGTAAAGCGACTGTCGATATGTTTCTCGATAAGGATGGCAATGCCGACAAGATAGTCTCGCGGTTTTCCCACCTGGCTGCTGGTGTTCCCGGAACTGTAGCCGGCCTTGGTATGGCACTTGAACAATACGGGACTATCAGTCTCGAGGAAGCAATGGCCCCGGCGATTAAGCTGGCTGAAGAGGGTTTTGCCGTCACTCCACGGTTCAGTAACGGTCTCAAAAAAAGAGAGAAAAGGCTTAAAAAATGGGATTCTTCAAAGAGAATTTTCTATAAACCGGATGGCAGCTACTACGAACCCGGTGATCTCTTCGTCCAAAAAGATCTTGCAGCAACCCTGAAACGCATTTCCCAAAACGGTATCAAAGAATTTTATGAAGGCAAAACAGCGGAACTGCTGGTTGCCGAAATGGCTAAACATGGTGGCCTTATTACCATGGAAGATATGAAAAATTACTCTCCGGAATTAAGGACTCCGGTACACGGCAACTACAGAGGATATGATATCTACTCCATGTCTCCACCAAGTTCAGGTGGCACGCATGTTGTACAGATTTTAAATATTCTTGAAGGATATCCGATCTCAGAATATGGCCATAATTCTGCCCAGACTATCCATTTGATGGCAGAGGCGATGAAGCGTGCTTATGCTGATCGCTCACTTTATCTGGGTGATGAGGATTTTGTCAAAATACCATTGAAGGGCTTGACTTCAAAAACATATGCTGCCTCTCTTCGTGAGAAAATTGATATTAACAAGGCGACACCAAGCAGCACAATTTCCCCTGGTAAGCCATTGCCCTATGAGAGTAATGAAACAACGCATTTCTCTATCGTTGATAAGTTTGGAAATGCGGTCTCTAACACTTATACCATCAATTTCAGTTATGGTTCCGGCATCATAGTTGAAGGCGCTGGATTCCTGCTTAATAATGAGATGGATGATTTCTCCGCAAAACCCGGTGTGCCCAATGCTTACGGTTTACTCGGTGGCGAAGCCAACAAGGTCGAACCGAATAAACGGATGCTCAGCTCTATGTCCCCGACCATCGTGAAAAAAGGGGGTAAAAATTTCCTGGTAACTGGGAGCCCAGGCGGATCCCGTATAATCACCACCACGCTACAGGTGATCATGAATGTAATAGATCATGGCCTTAATATTCAGAGTGCGGTAGCTGCCTCTCGTATCCACCACCAGTGGATGCCGGATCAGTTAAGGGTTGAAGAGGGTCTCAGTCCAGATACTGTCAAAAAGTTACAGGAAATGGGCCATGAGGTAAAAACGAAATCCGCTATGGGTGCCATACAATCGATCATGATTCGCGATGGTGTAATGTATGGTGGAGCTGATCCTCGCAGATCAACCGGACTTGCCGCCGGACTCTGAGAACTTCAATGGCTGCTCCACCAGTATCACCGGACGTGGCTACCACAAGAGTAGCACGTTGATCTCTCTTTTTGAGGACGTGATTTATCAAACGGCCCAATACCTGAAAAGCACATCTTTGAAGGCAAACGTGAATCCATGAAAAATCCCAAGAATCCACTCATTGGGCCGCACGATCCCCAAAGAAAAGCAGGAATGGGCGATAAGTATTTGCTTTTTATGGCATCCCTGAAAAGTCGGTTTCCTGAACGGAACCGCCCCAATCACGACTTCCACCGTAACCATTTCAGCCCGGTTTAGCGAGGTAATGTCCTCCTCACTTCGTCAGCCAAAACGGCCGGTAATATAATCTTCGGTCAATTTATGCAAAGGGTTGGTGAACACTTTATCGGTGGCACCAACTTCCACAAGATCGCCGAGGTGGAAGTAGGCTGTGCGTTGGGAGACCCGTGCGGCCTGCTGCATCGCATGGGTGACGATAACAATCGAATACTGGGTGCGAAGTTCGGCAATCAGTTCTTCAACTTTTGCTGTGGCAATGGGGTCGAGAGCTGAACATGGCTCGTCCATAAGAATAACCTCCGGACTGACTGCGATTGCCCTTGCTATGCACAGTCGTTGCTGTTGTCCGCCCGATAGACCTGTGCCGGGTTCCTGCAGTCGGTCTTTGACCTCATCCCATAAACCGGCCTTGGAAAGCGACGTTTCTACAATGGTGTCCAATTCTGCTTTTGTTGAAGTCAGTCCGTGGATCTGCGGCCCGTAGGCAACGTTATCATATATCGATTTTGGAAAAGGATTTGGTTTTTGAAAAACCATGCCTACCCGAGCACGTAAAGGAACAACATCCGTTGCCGGATCGTAAATGTCAATACCGTCCAGGCAGATGCTTCCCTCAACCCTGCACGATGGGATTGTATCGTTCATACGGTTGAGACATCGCAGAAATGTTGATTTACCACAACCCGAAGGACCTATCATGGCAAGAGCCTCATTTTTGCCGACATCAATACTGATAGAGTTAATTGCCTGCTTATCACCATAGCGAACGACAACGTCACGGCAGCTCATGCGGGGATGTTTGACAAAGGGTATACCGACTGTTTCCCTGTCAGGTTGAACAATCTGATCAGAAGAATTTTCATGGTCAATTGGTTTGGGCATAATGATCGAAAATGGTGTGTCGGTCGGATTCGTTGCTATTTCCATAAGTTTTCGCCAAAAGATGGTGGATGATGTGCAAAAGGGTGATCTGATGTGGATCACCCTTTCTTGGATATATAAACTATTTCATTTCCATGGTTTTCAGAGCTTTAACATCCGCCTTGTACTGGCTCCTCTCTGCATTCGGCATGGGGATCATACCCTTGTCGGCCAGGTAACCGTCATTTCCCCAGGCTTTTTCACTGGTAAATTCGTCAAGATATTCCTTCATGCCGGGTATAACGTCGACATGCGCTTTTTTTACATAGAAAAAGAGAGGACGTGAAACGGGGTAGTCTCCCGAAGCGATTGCCTCAAAGGTAGGTGCTTTGCCTTCAATTAAAGAACCCTGGATGACATCACTGTTCTGCTCCAGATAAGAAAAACCAAAAATACCGATTGATTTGGGGTTTGCCTGAAGTTTCTGCACGATAAGATTGTCGTTTTCACCGGCCTCAATATAGGCACCGTCTTCCCGCACGGTGTGGCAGATTTTTTTGTAGGTTTTCTTGTCTTTTTTCTTCATGGCCTTGATAAAATCAAATGTCTTGGCACCTTTTTCCATGGCAAGTTCCACGAAGGCGTCCCGGGTTCCGGATGTTGGTGGTGGCCCAAGTACCTCAATGGGTGTATTCGGTAGTGATGGATTTACTTCTTTCCAGGTTTTGTATGGATTGTCGATTAGTTCCCCTGGCTTTGCAGGATTGGGAACCTGCTTGGCAAGAGCCAGAAAAATATCTCTGCGGCTTAGTTTTAAAGGAGCACCACTTTTGGCATTGGCGAGAACGATGCCGTCGTAGCCGATTTTTACTTCGACAATCTCTTTAACACCATTTGCGGCGCACTTCTTCATTTCAGATGCCTTGATAGCTCTGGAGGCGTTGGAGATATCCGGGAATTTGACCCCGACTCCACCGCAGAAAAGTTTAAACCCGCCGCCTGAGCCGGTGGATTCAATCTTTGGTGTTTTAAAGCCACTGGTCTTACCAAACTGTTCTGCGACAACGGTGGCAAAGGGATACACCGTCGAAGACCCGACTATCGAAATATAGTGACGGGCTGCCATTGCCGGGCTGGACATGATCAGTGCAAGAGCACCTGCTGCACAAATTGCTTTGATTTTCATTTTTTCTCCTGATTGTTTTAGGTTAATTATGCTTGTTGCTACAAAGGCTATTATAACATTCAAATATTAGGGTTGTGTTACCATTTGATTTCGAATTTTTTACGAAGGTAGACCGAAAGGCTGTTCATTGAGATTAAAAATGCCAGCAGTATCATAATTGCAGCAGAGGTTTTTTCGGTAAAGGCCCGCTCAGGACTGTCTGCCCAGAGGTAAATCTGTACAGGGAGTACTGCGGCGGGATCTGTTAAAGATGCGGGCACATCGGCGATAAAGGCCACCATACCGATCATTAAGAGTGGTGCTGTTTCTCCGAGGGCCTGGGCCATACCTATGATCGTTCCTGTCAACATGCCGGGCATGGCAAGGGGCAGAACATGGTGAAAGACAGTCTGCATCTTTGAAGCACCCACGCCGAGTGCTGCCTCTCTGATGGAAGGGGGGATGGATTTCAGTGAGGCCCTGCCTGCAATGATTATGGTTGGCAGGGTCATCAGGGCAAGTACGATTCCGCCGATAAGCGGAGTTGAACGTGGTATTCCCCAGAAGTTTATAAATATAGCAAGTCCCAGTAGACCAAAAATAATAGAAGGTACCGCGGCCAGATTATTGATATTGACTTCGATAAGATCTGTCCATTTGTTGGCGGGTGCAAATTCCTCAAGATATACAGCGGTGGCAACACCTATTGGAAAAGAGAGGGAAAGAGTAATAAGCAGAGTGAAAAAGGAACCTGCAAGAGCACCCAGAATACCGGCAAGTTCCGGTTCCCGTGAATCACCTGATGTGAAAAATTGAGTATTGAAGCGTTTTTCGAGTTTGCCTTCTTTGATCAGTGTATCTATCCAGGCAAGTTGAAGATCTTTGATTCGTCGGTTCTGGTTGTTGAGATTGCGGTTGATTTTACCTTTAATCATCATATCGACATCATCATCAGCCAGTACCCAGATTTTTTTACTGGAACCGATGATCTTGGGATCGTCTTTAACCATCTGTTGCAAGGTGTAAGCGGCAGCCGGGCTAATGAGCTTTTTCAGCATCTTTTTATCCCGGCGACTTTTGACCTGTGGAAACATCGCATATAGCGAATGTTTAACAAGGCTTGGAAAGTTGGCATTAGCCAGATTTTCTTCCATAAAATATTTTTTATCAAAGTGGACATCGAGCTCAATGTACGTTTGAGTAAATGCCGTGTAGCCATCTGTTATGATAGTTGTAAAAAGAAAAACGATAAAACAGAGTGATATGAAAATGGCGAAGATACCCATTCTCTGAAAGCGTTTTTCCGCTCTGTAACGTTTTTTAAGGGCCTTGTCAGGCGTCAGTAAGTTGTTTTTTGTGGTAGACATAGTATTTGATTTTATTCGTATTGTTCCCTGTATCTACGAACAATCTTCAGGGCAATAATATTGAGGATAAGAGTGAAAATAAAGAGCAGAAGGCCAAGGGCAAAGGCGGCAAGGGTCTTTGGACTGTCAAATTCCTGGTCACCCACCAGCAGGGTAACAATTTGTACCGTGACTGTGGTCACAGCGGTTAGCGGATTAAAAGTGAGATTTGCTGATAATCCTGCAGCCATAACAACGATCATGGTCTCTCCTAAAGCCCGTGAAATGGCAAGAAGGATGGAGCCGACAATGCCGGGCAGGGCCGCAGGAATAATGACGTTTCTGATGGTCTCAAAATGGGTGGCGCCAAGGGCCAGCGAACCATCGCGCATGGTCTGGGGGACAGCATGGATAACATCATCGGAGAGCGAAGAGACAAAGGGAATGATCATAATACCCATAACAAGGCCTGCCGCGAGGGCACTTTCCGAAGAGACAGAACAGCCTAGTGCAGTACCAATATCTCTAATAAGCGGGGCAACCGTAAGTGCGGCGAAAAAGCCGTAGACCACGGTGGGAATGCCCGCGAGTATCTCGAGAATCGGTTTGACAAGGGTACGGGTACGATTAGTTGCATATTCCGAGAGATAGATTGCAGAAAGCAGACCAATGGGAATGGCAACAGACATTGCAATTGAGGCAATAAGAAAGGTGCCAAGAAAAACGGGAACCGCACCAAAAGCTCCAGAAGAACCGGCCTGGTCAGCTCGCATGGCAACCTGCGGACTCCATTTGAGACCGAAAAGAAAATCACTTACCGGTACTGCCTTAAAGAAATGAAGGGCCTCAAATATTACGGAGAGTACAATGCCGACTGTAGTGAGAATCGCAACTGCAGAGCATGCTATTAGTACGGCCATGCCAATGTTCTCGACTATATTTCGCGCTCTCAGATCTTTGCTGATATGTTTTAAAGCAAAGAGAGGTGGAATGATGCCGAGAACCACGATTAATGCACAGACCAGATTTCTGGCGGAGTGCAGGTTGGCAAGGTAGAGGGTGGCTGCATCCTTGATTACCTGATTTGAACTGTTTGCTCCAAAGCCTCCCAGAGCAACATTTTTTATTTCGTTGTACACCAGGGTCAACTCATTTGCAGAGAGCGTAAGATATTCTTGGGGCAGGCTCTGGGACAAAGAAGAGGTAATAAAAGTCTCCTCGAATATTCTCCAGAGGACAAAAACAAGGATTGGAGGGAGCGCGCAGCATATGGCGCTGTATAAGCCGTAGTGGGAGGGCAGGGAATGAAGATTTTTTGTGCCTCCGTAAAATACGGCAATACTGTTTGCCCGACGAGCCCCCAGTAGATAAAAAGCTACCGAGAGAATCACTATGCAGGGAAGAATATATGGGTACATATCTGTTGTGTCCTGTTGTATCAATCGAAACGGGTTATGGTACCTTCAACAAGATAGACAACTTCTTCTGCTATATTGACCGCACGGTCGCCAATACGTTCCAGATGACGAGCCAGCAGATAGGTGTTGATATGGTAGCCGGGATGATTCGGATCATTTTTGATTCTCACTTTAATATCCTCGTAGCAGCGATTTCTGCATTTGTCTACGATGTCATCATCGAGAAAAATTGTGGAAGCCAGTTTTGAATCACGATTGACAAGGGCATCTATGCTTTTATTCAGCATTGAGAGTACCTTTTCTGTCATGGGGGCAAAATTATAGGAGATAGCCTCCTGATGGTTAAACTTTGAAATATTATCTACCCGCATGGCGATACTTACTGCGATATCGGCAATACGTTCCATTTCGTTATTGATTTTGATTACGGCTATAAGAAATCTGAGGTCGCCTGCAACGGGTTGGTGCAGGGCAAGGATTTTCAGGCAATCTTCTTCGATGGCTATTTCCATTTCATCAACTTCGTAGTCCGAAGTAATGATCGATTGAATCATCTTCTGATCATGGGTCTCTATAACCTGCGCTGCCTTGCGAACTTTATCCTCAACCATGGCGCTGAGTTTTAAGAGTTCTTTATTGAGGTGATTGAGTTCGAGATGAAATGTATAATGGTGGTGCATTGGTCATACCTTTGTTGAGTTGACTCTTTGTTTGTCGAATTGACGGCAACATTAGAGGTCTTTTGTTATTCAACGATTAGAGAAATATTAGGATATTGTTAGATTGCAAAACAGGGGCTTGCGCGGATGATAAAAATATTTCAGGATAGGGGCCGCTGCAGAACTATTACCCTGTCCCATAAGTTTTGAATGGTTTTCTGGCAATTAAAAGTTTTTTTTGAATATCGAATGTCGAACAAGGAATTATGAATCTTGAAGTGCGGATGCTTCAATAGAATTGTACGTGTTGATGAGTGTTTATTGGGTTGTACAACCCTTCATAATTCGACATTCCTTGTTCGATATTCGATATTGCTTTGAACCTTAATTGAACGTACAAGTACTTGATATACAGTATCCTTACCAAGAAAAAGGGGGCCAAAAGGCAACGAATCACAAATTACCTAATACCATGACAGAACTTATGGGACACAGAACTAGTGTCTGTCCATGGATGAGTAATTTTGCACTAAATCGAGGCGTTTGATGAGTTTAACCACAGACATATATGTGATATCGTAGTCTACGCTTACCTCCGAGGATTAAATTTTGAAGGCAACGAAGGGTTAGGGGAAAATGACCATTTATGAACAGACACTAACTATGGTACTGTTTTATAAAACAAATAATGAATGATGGCGAAATATGGCAAAGTTAAATGTTTTAGTTGTTGAAGATGAGGCGGATATTCAGCAGCTGGTCAGTTACAATCTGATCAGAGCCGGATTTAACGTCACCTGTGCTGATACGGGTGAAGAGGCGCTTGAGCGGATAAGAATCGAAGAAATTGACTGTGTCCTGCTCGATCTGATGCTGCCTGGAATGAGTGGCCTGGACGTTTGTGCCACCATGCGTAAAACAGAATCCAGTCTGGCGCAGTCAATTCCCATTATCATGCTTACCGCAAAAGGGGAAGAAGAGGACGTTGTCGCAGGGTTTGAGAGTGGTGCTGATGATTATATTACAAAACCCTTCAGTCCCAAAGTACTGGTCGCCAGGATCAAGGCGGTTATTAAAAGAGCGATGACAGCGGGGCGCTCTGTCGATGACTCAAAAAAAAGTGTGATCACAATCGACGGACTTGAAATTGATAAGGGCAGACATGAGGTGACACTTAATAGCAATCCTGTGCAGCTGACTACAACGGAATTTGGCATTCTGGTATTGCTTGCCGGCAAGCCCGGCTGGGTCTTTACCCGGCAGCAGATTATAGATGCCGTACGGGGGTATGATTTTCTTATTACACCCAGGGCAATTGATGTGCAGATTTTTGGTTTGCGCCAGAAACTGGGTGAATACAGTGCGATGATAGAGACCGTGAGAGGGATTGGCTATCGTTATAAATCAACAGCAGAAGAAAGGGAAGAAAGATCGTGATACAGTCCAAAAAGATTATATGGCAGATATTCCCAGCCAGTATTGTAACGCTGCTGATCGCGATCGTAGCTGTTGCCTGGTACAGTGTCAGTGCGTTTCAGGAGTTTAACCTGCAGGAAACAGAGTCAGATCTCGAGTCCAGGGCAATCCTGGTGCGGGCAAAGGTGCTTGAATATTTGCACTTGGAACAAAAAGAAGAACTCAGGCGGTATTGCATCCAGGCAGGCCGTGAATCAGCGACGCGGATTACTGTTATAAATTCAGCAGGTAAGGTAGTCGCCGACTCAAACGAAAACCCTGAGGTAATGGATAACCATCGGTCTCGTCCGGAAGTGGCAAAGGCCTTTACGGGAGAGGTGGGCAAGTCCAGGCGCTATAGTAAGACCCTCGATGAAAACAGGATTTACCTGGCCCTGCCTCTTGAGGCTGCTTTTACTCAAATGGGTAAAGAAGTGGCTGGCAAACAGCTCGATACAAAAATGGTACTCAGAACTTCAGTTTCTGTTGCCTCACTGGATAAAACCCTTGCAGGCATAAAGTTACGTATTGGTATTGGTGCATTGGGAGTGATGCTTGTTGCCAGCCTGGTGACGCTGCTTATTTCCCGCAATATCAGTAGACCCCTTGAGCAGATGACACAAAGTGCCGAGCGATTTTCCCACGGAGATTTTGGTGAAAGAATGCTGCCCCAGGTGAAAAAAACTGCCTCACTTGAGGTTATTACCCTGGCCGCTTCCATGGACAGGATGGCAGAAGAGCTTGATGAAAAAATTGCCGCCATTGTCAGCCACAGGAATCAGCTTGAAACCGTCTTTTCAAGTATGGTGGAGGCGGTTCTGGCAATTGATGCTGAGGAGCGGGTTATCAGCCTAAATGATGCGGCGGCAGATATTTTCAGTGTCGATAAAAATGAGTCCTGTGGCAAGCTGGTTCAGGCGATAGTCAGGGATGTTAAGTTGCAGCAGCAGATCAGTCATACGCTGACTACCCTGGAATCCATTGAGGATGAAACACTTTTTCATACCAGCGGTGGTGAAAGGTTTTTGCAGATAAATGTCGTCCCTTTGAACAATGGTGGCGGGGAGCAGTTGGGTGTTCTTCTTGTTCTCAACGACGTTACCAGGTTGCGCCGCCTGGAAAAGGTGCGCAGGGATTTTGTTGCCAATGTCTCCCATGAACTTCGTACACCGATCACTTCTATTCGTGGCTATGTTGAAACCCTGCTTGATGGCGCTCTTGATGACAGGCAGGATAGCGAGAAGTTTTTAAAGATTGTTCTGCGTCAATCGGTTCGTCTGACCTCTATAATTGATGATCTTCTTATACTGTCAAGGGTTGAAGAAAATCTGCGCCAGGGCGAGATTGATCTTGAAAAAGATCGAATATTGCCGGTGATCGAAGCTGCGGTGCAGACCTGTGAGGGTGAGGCGGAAAAGGGGAACATTTCAGTGCGATACAGCTGTGATAAAGATTGTACCATACCTATGAATGCGCCTCTTCTTGAGCAGGCTATTGTCAATCTGCTGGTGAATGCAATTACCTGCAGCACGTCAGGCAGTGAAGTGTTCATCGAGGTTACAGGCGGTACGGATGATGACGATCCTGATGGATTTGTACGCATTACAGTGCGTGATAAAGGCTGTGGTATCGGAACCAAACATATCCCAAGGGTATTTGAGCGTTTTTATCGGAGTGATCGGGCAAGAAACAGTCAACATGGTGGCACTGGCCTGGGCCTTGCCATTGTTAAACATATAAGTCAGGCCCATAACGGATCGGTCGAATTGAAAAGTGTTGAAGGAGAAGGGTCAGAATTTACACTGGTTTTACCCGGTTAAAAAAAATTTGACAAATCGGCAGTCGGATTATATAGTAACGGCTCCATTGAGCGGGATTAACTCAGTGGTAGAGTGATAGCTTCCCAAGCTGTAGGTCGCCAGTTCGAATCTGGTATCCCGCTCCATTTTTTAAATGCCATACAGTCGATCGAGTGGATTTTGCAATCCATCGATATCTTTTCGCATTACGTGGGTGTATATTTCGGTTGTTTTTACATCAGCATGGCCGAGAAGTTCCTGCAGTACACGAATATTAGTACCATGCTCAAGCATATGGGTGGCAAAGGAGTGGCGCAGGGTATGCACAGTTGCGCGTTTATCGATACCGGTTTTTCGAACAGCTGCTTTAACCGCTTTCTGCAGCCCGGACTCGAGCACATGATGCCTTCTCTCCTTTTTGCTTCGAGGATCAATGGACCGGGATTTTGAAGGGAATACATATTGCCATGAAGTTTCCCAAGCCGCTTTTCGATATTTTCTTGCCAGTGCGTTGGGCAGATAGACTTCGCCAAACCCCTGATCAAGATCGGCTCTGTGCAATTGCTTTACACGTTCAATATGCTGGCGAAGCTCGTCGCGAATCATTTTGGGTAAAAATGTCGTCCTGTCCTTTCCGCCCTTTCCTCCGCGAATAAAAAGTTGTCTCTGTCCAAAATCAACGTCCTGGATGCGAAGACGAATGCACTCCATAAGTCGAATACCCGAAGCATATATAAGCCGCGCCATCAGAAGGTGGGTTCCCTTCATCTGTTCAAAAATTCTTTCAATCTCATCTTCTGTGCAGACAGTGGGAGGATGTCTTTTCTGTTTGGCTCGAATGGGGGCGATAGAGTTGTCAAGGGGTGAGAGGAGAACATCTCTGTAGAGAAAAACTATCGCATTCAATGCCTGTTTTTGAGTTGCAGCCGCTACGCTTCCATCGGTTGCCAGGTGGGATAAAAATCGTTCAACTTCACGGGCTCCCATATCCTTTGGATGGCGTTTTTTATCATAAAAACAGATGTAGCGCAGAATCCATTGACAGTATGTCTTTTCTGTGGACCGGGCGTAATGATAATATCTCAGGGTTTCACGTACCTGATCCATTATTTTTAATTTTGAGTTTGGCCTGAATTTCTGTTTATTTTCCATGTTACCTGTGATAATATCCGATATTATGGAAAAACGGAAGAGGAAATCAATAAGTGGACAGTTTTTTCCACTTTTAAAGGCTTGATATCTAATAACATGGAAAATCGCTGCAGATATAAGGTGATATGGTGGACATTTTCCATGTATTGCCACTGATCGGCAGAATAGATCTGCTGGACGTAATTAATTAACAAAAGGAGAAGTACAATGAAAAAAACAGGAAGAGGTAAAAGCAAAACTTTGGCGTTGGGGTTAATGTTGGGATTTTTATGCTCAAGTTCCGTATTCGCTGCTGAGGGTACACCAAAAGATACCGCAGCTGAGCCAAATGCACCAGCATTTGGCTTTGATATTGCTATCGGAACTGAATTAATGTCGGGTGATACCACTTACTCTATTGGCTATCCAATTACTGTAATTGGTGGTGGTGTAGATTCTTACTCTCCGCTACCTGAGAATCAGTTAAAAATCTCACAAACAAGTACCAGTCGCGAGAAAACGCTTACCAACAAAAATGAGACAACTTGAGGTGTTTTTTTGCAAAGATGGCACTGTAGCTTG
>CAMZKN010000099.1 GCA_947311315.1 uncultured Desulfobulbaceae bacterium
CGATTGCGACCTTGGCTTTAAATTTGTCCGAAAATGCTCTTCTTTTTCTTTTCATTTGCATCCCTCTTGAATACCATTTTAGGAATACAAATTCCACTCAGATTTGTGGTCTCATTACTGGGGTTAAGCGCAAACAGTTGGCCGGATACGAAATAGCAATTAAAAGTGCCGAAAATTATAGAAAATTACGACAACAAGGTATTACTGTCGGAAAAACAATAGATGTCATTATCGGAACATTCTGCATCAATGAAAATATTCCATTATTACATGACGACAAAGATTTTGAGCCTATTGTAAAGTATCTAGGTTTAAAAGCAATATCTCCAACTTTTGTTCATTAAAAAGAGGTAAAAAGAAGTTAAAAGGGTCAGTTTGAAGTTTTATAAACTGATGACGTCTCACCTACTTTTTTGATTGCATGGAGGACGAGATTAATCTCATCTTCTGAAATGTTAAGGTGGGGGCGAAAGCGAATGGAGCATTCTCCGCATCCGGCCAGTAATATTTTGTCTTCAAGCAGCTTGTTTAGAAAATAATTGCGGCTGTCACCATTGTTTAAATCAATCGCGCACATTAGGCCACGCCCTCTTGCATTTTGGAAAAGGTCTGGGGAGTCACGGCAGAGTTCTTCCAGCCCTTTTAAAAGAACAGCCCCCATTTTCTGTGCATTTTCAACAAGTTTATATCGGTCGATAATTTTTAATATGAGGGAGCATCGCACCATATCAATAAGATTGCCGCCAAAAGTTGAGTTAATTCTGGATGACTCCTGAAAAACATTATTCCTGATTTCATCCATACGGCTTGAAGCAAGAATGCCGCATACCTGTGTTTTCTTGCCAAAGCAGAGAATGTCTGGACGAACAGAGAAATGCTCGTGAGCCCAGAATTTCCCGGTGAGACCGACGCCTGACTGCACCTCATCCATGATAAAAATAATATCATGTTCATCGCATATTTTTCGAAGAGCTATGAAAAACTCATCCCGAAAATGGTTGTCACCACCCTCACCCTGAATCGGCTCTATAATAAGTGCGGCGATATCATCACCATTTCTGCCAATTTCATCATAAATAGCACTGATTGCCTCTCGTTCCAGAATCTCAACACTTTGGGTATGTTCTTTATTCAGAGGGAAATAAATTTTGGGATTAACAATCCTTGGCCAGTCAAATTTTGGGAAATATTTTGTTTTTCGCGGGTCAGCGGTATTGGTGAGCGAGAGCGTGTAGCCTGACCGTCCGTGGAATGCCTGGCGGAAGTGAATAATTTTGGTGCCTCTCTCTTTTTTTGCACCAGCTTCAAAGTTTTTCCTGATCTTCCAGTCAAAGGCTGCTTTTAAGCCATTTTCGACCGCAAGAGCTCCTCCCTCAATCATAAAAAAATGAGGGAGGTAGGGCGGCATGGCAAGATCGTAAAACGTCTGCAGAAATTCAGCCATTGGTTCGGAATAGATATCCGAGCTTGAAGGTTTCTGTACAGCAATTTGCCCAAGCATCTCCTTTTGCGCGACAATATCAGGATGGTTAAAGCCGACAGCCATTGAAGCGAACATGGAAAAGCAATCAAGATATCTGTCGCCGCTTTTCTGGTCAACGAGCCAGCTTCCTTTGGATTTTTCAAGATCGACGATGATGTCCATGCCGTCAGCCAGGAGGTGGCTGCCGATAATTTTTTTCAAATTTGTAAGGGGTACCATAGACCTTCCTCCCCAATCTATCATTTCGACAGTTTAAATTTTATCCCCTGTGCCAGGGGCAGATCGGAGCCGTAATTAACGGTTACGGTTTGTCTTCTCATATACGCCTTCCAGGCATCCGATCCGGACTCTCGCCCTCCACCGGTATCCTTTTCACCACCAAAGGCACCACCAATTTCCGCGCCGGATGTGCCGATATTAACATTGGCTATACCGCAGTCTGAGCCAGCTGCAGAGAGGAATGCTTCGATCTGATTCTGCTTGGTACTGAAGATGGAAGACGAAAGGCCCACATCGCTGCTGTTATTGATTTTGATCGCTGCGTGGACATCTCCTTTGTATTTGATCAGATAGAGGATGGGAGCAAAGGTTTCTTCCTGCACAATGTGCATACTGTTTTCAACCTCGGCCAGGGTCGGCTCTACATAACAGTGTGAACTGTACTGTTTCCCTTTGGTCAGAGTGTTTCCGCCAAAAAGGATAGTCCCTCCCTGTTTTTTGATCTGTTTAATAGCTCGTTTAAATGATGTAACCGCGTTTGTGTCGATCAGCGGTCCCAAATGATTTTTTTCATTGAGTGGATCACCAACTCTGAGGCTTTTATAGGCACGAATTACCATTTTCTTTACATCGTTATAAATGGATTCATGGATGATAAGGCGCCTGGTTGTTGTACATCGCTGTCCTGCAGTACCTGCAGCACCAAAAACAATGGCGGGCATTGCGAGTGCCAGATCTGCATGTTCAGTCACTATTATGGCGTTATTTCCTCCAAGCTCAAGGATTGTTCTGCCAAATCTTTCATGGACTTTTAGAGCCGCGTTTCGACCGGAAGATACAGACCCGGTGAAAGAGACAAGGGGAATTCGTCTGTCATGTAAAATTGCCTCACCTATAACATTTCTATCGCCAATAACCAGAGAAAATAACCCTTCCGGGAGATGGTTTTTCTGTAATACTCCGGCAATAATTTTCTGTAGAGCGATAGCTGAAATAATTGCCTTTGAAGAAGGTTTCCAGATACAGACATCACCGCAGATTGAGGCAACCATGGCATTCCATCCCCAAACAGCTACCGGGAAGTTAAAAGCAGTGATAATTGCCACAACTCCCAGGGGTGATATTGTTCAAAAAGACGATGGTTGGGTCGCTCGGAGACACTGGTCATTCCATAAAGCATCCTTGACTGACCAACGCAAAAGTCACAGATATCTATCAGTTCCTGAACCTCTCCAAGTCCTTCCTGGATAGGTTTACCGGATTCATAGGAAATGAGTGTACCAAGGGGTTGTTTGAACTCCCTCAACCGCAGGCCGATTTGGCGAACAATATCTCCTCGTTTTGGTGCCGGAGTTGCTCGCCATACCTCAAAAGCTTTGCGGGCTGTAGTGACGATTCGTTCATAATCTTTTAAAGTTGCCTTTGAAACGGCAGCAAAAAAATTTCCGTCAACTGGCGAATGAGCCTGCAGTTTTTTCCTGGTTTTATGGGGGAGCCACCTGCTTCCGGTAGAACTGCCGGACATATTTTTGGTAATTTCAAGAGTTTTGAGATAGTTCATGATAGATCCTCCTCTCTGTTTAATATCCTACCTCTTTACAGGTGTGTCAAGGAGCCTAAAACTGGATAAGGGGATTAAGATGAAGTCTTAACCGAACTTTTTGCGAATAATTCCCAATCTCTTCTGTAACGGAGGTTTCCCGTTGAGGATAAAAATAGATATCACATAACATCAGTATGTTACACTTTTTGAC
>CAMZKN010000100.1 GCA_947311315.1 uncultured Desulfobulbaceae bacterium
ATACAACAAAACACAAAAACAACTCACTTCAATAAAAGCTATGTATGGCCTTCCACTGGTTAAAGATTTTCGTAAGATGCTATGCGACGGTTAGAATGGACTTTACCAACACTTTTGGAGAAGTTACACGAATTCCCTTCGATATTATTGTTGCTGTTTTTTTCAGACATGCAGATCAATGTTGTAAAAAAAGAGAGTGCATAACCGGGACACTGACACAGATTTTGGGTCAGTGTCCGGGCAGTGGAGTTACCATGCCTCGTAATAATATCGATTGAGATCAAAGAGGCCTGATTGTACAGGTTGGTCTTTATTGAACCTGGCCTGGAGCCAGTCGTAATGTTGCCAGAAATCCTTTTCGGCTCGGTTTATGCCGTATTTATCAAATCGTTTCCTGGCTTCCTTTGCATCAATTTCACCAAGATGGGTCAGAAGGTCAAAAAAGTCAGGCAGGTCATCCTGTCGGATATCGAGAAAATAATTGGGATAAGAGCCCAAAAAACCTCTCACAAAATCAGCATTATCAAGATCTGGATTCAAGGTTTCTTTTTCTTTGAATAAAAAAGCGACATTATCATGCCAGCGGTTGATAATGAGTGAGACAACAGCATCGGTACCATCGTTTTTACGAATGCGGATGTACACAACATTTGCATTGAAATCGTTGACCAGGGAAAAGAATTCTGTTCCCGGCTTGGAAACGGCACGGAATGCCTGTAAATAGTCCGCCATGGTTTTATATTTTTTTGGCAGTGGAGGATATTCAGCACCATCTGCGAGGTAGTTTACATCGTCAAAATGGATATCTGTTTCCGGCAGGATGTGTTTGTTGACAACATATTCGATAAATTCCTGACGGGGTTTGTCTGTTTTAAAGTGAATTTTTTCTGACATTCCGGCATCGTAGTATCGCAGGTCGCTTATATTTATACCTTTATACCAGGATGCCATCATTTCTCTTCGCTTCTTCTCCGGCATAAAACTGAGGAAGTAGCTCTCACCTTCACCTCGTAGACCATCCATATAGAGACGTATGGCCAGCTGATGTCCAAGGGTTCCGTAAACATCAAATCCTGCGACCAGAGCATAATAAATCCGTTCAAGCAGAGGGTAGTCCATTACCCACATGGTTCTGGGCAATGCTCCTATAACACCCTTATGTACCGAGGCACTGTCAAAGTGGCGATAGACGGTGAGTAGAGGCGTATCTGTTGCACGGTTGCCCTTCCATATGGCATCATATCCCTGCCCCTGGTAATTATGGGCCATGTAAAATTTTTGTCGGTTTTTATAGTATCTGTGAATGGCTTTATCATATTTGTTGCCAATCAGATCGTAGACCGGGAATCTACATCCTTTTTCTATGGGCATGATCAAATTGTCTTTCTCCAGTTTGAGAAATCCCGGATAGCGAACACTTAAGTCGTGATCAGGATCCTGGAACATTACCCAGAAGTGATCCTGAATAACGTTTAATGCAACCTGGCCCCGGCAGACAGGGCCTCGAATAAAGGTCATGATAATGTAGTGCGCATTGTCGAGCAGGAACTGGTATCTCGAACGTGGTGGAATTTGTTCAAAAGAGACAAATGGATTTGCACTTTCTTTTGGGTCATAGCCCATAATATGTGGTTGTTGCAGCCATTGCGGTTTGATAAACAGCTCTTTAAAACGTGCAAGTTGAGTATCGTTAAAATCAAATACCATATGGGTCTTATGAACGATGGTCGAATGAATTTTACGAAAACGATAGTAGAAGTTTTTTACCCCCGGATCATCATAGGGGCGAACGGTGTCGATAAGGTCAACAGGAGTACCAGAGGGAGTGTTTGAACGAAGTAGTTCGTAAAACTCGTTGGTGTCGGTACCGAATTTAATATGTGCCAAAAAGAGATGTTCGTAGAGATAACGTGCTGTTATGGCGTATTTAGGCTTGTCGTTGTTGAGAAATGTTTCCCATTTTGTTATCTGCAGGGCATCACTTTTCTGTGGCGTAACAAGTCTTTCCTGCTCGTCTGGTGTCGGTCCTTTTGCTCCCTGGGCCAACCAACCGGCGACTAATTCAAATTCTTCCTGTTTAAGCGGAGGGAATCCAAAGGGCATTCCATTGTTCGGGTGTTTGGTTAAGTATTCATCAAGTTCGATGGAAGTGGCGGAGCAGGTTAAAACATCTGCTTCGGATTTATACGTTCCTTTTACTTCCGGTTTTTTCATCTTGTGGGAGAGGATCTGTAGCATAAGAGAGTTATTGAAACCTTCCCCGGCATTGCTTTCGGTTACGGTATGAAAGTCTTTTTGCCGCCACTGTTCTGTGGTCTGCGCATCAATGAAGAGTCTGGTTGGATCCATGGTGCTTAATCTGGTTGCGTTGTAGACCGTTTTTTTTGAGCCACCTCTGTCAACACCCTCATAGGAATTGAGTTTGAGTTGGCAGGGTGAGTTATAGCAGGAATGGCAGACGGCACAGCGCTTATCAAGGATGGGCTTTACTTCTGCGAGATAGTTTACCGTGTGGCTGGGGAGCATAACTGCAATGGGTGGTGGGGCTTCTTTGGCACAGCCGGAGAGAACCAGAATGAGCGCTGCCAGGAAGATGAAAATATAATATTTCATGTTATTTTCTGAGTTTTTGTTAGCTATAAAGCTGAACAGTGAATGGGGAAATTTCCTGATTGTTATCATAGTATCAGATAGGGAGTAAAATTGCTTATTCTCGGACAAGCTCCTAGGTTTTGCCGGTCAAAAATATTGTCCAAGCATGAGAATAACAGAATTCTGCCCACGGTTATCGTCGTTTAAACCACCATTGGACAGGTGGTGCATACGCAGGGCGAGAAAGTTGGTTGGCCCGGATTTTCTTTTTATCTCGATACCAACGCCTGCCTGGGGATTGAAGTTGAGCCGATAGGCCTGGCCATCGACGGTATAATCTGTGTAGATTATACCAATTCCTGCTTCGACATATGGTGTTATGTTTTTGCTTTTCCAGAGATTCAGATAATAGAGGGCCAGAATATTTGCATTGGTGATAAATCTTGATGTCCCGGAATCAAGAAAAGAAAGTCCTGCACTCCCCTCCACTTTAAAGCGAAGCGCTTCCGGGGCCCGGTGTCTCCAGATGCGGTCGTAGTCATACAGTGCACAAAGTGATATCTGAGTAAAATATATATCGTCAGATGGGTCGTAGGTATAGCCAAATATGCCGGATAAACCATATTGAGTGGGTTCATACACCCTGTTTTCCTCTGCGTGGAGCTGCCGGGTAAAAAAAACAGTAAAAAAGAGAAATAGGGCAAAACAAGACTTAAATATCATATGATTCTTCATTGAGATATCTGGCGGAGATAGTAGTCGTAATCGCCTTCGTAAATATGCATTTGTCCATGATCAATTTCAAAGACCCTGGTTACCAGTGATCGTAAAAAATGTCGATCATGGCTGACAAGTATGACAGTTCCTTCAAATTTTTGCAAAGCATCCAGCAGAACCTCTCTTGATTGAATATCGAGATGGTTTGTTGGTTCATCAAGAACAAGAAAATTCAAGGGTGTGCCAAGAATTTTTGCCAGTACCACCCGGCTTTTTTCACCACCTGAAAGGTTTGCAATGCGTTTTTCAACATCGTCTCCCCGAAAAAGAAACGCACCACAGATATTGCGGATTGTACCGATGTTCTCAGTGGGCATTGCCTCCTGTACTGCCTCAAAGACAGTCTGTTCAGGAGAGAGGACATCCATGGCATGCTGACTGAAATAGCCTGTGGTCAATCCGGCTCCCTGGATGATTTTTCCACCTGATGCTTCTGCTTTACCCGTAATGATTTTTAGCAGTGTTGATTTTCCAGCGCCATTAATGCCGACAACGGCAATTTTTTCAAGTCGTCTCACCGTGCCGGTCAGCCCTGAAAAAACGGGTATGTTACGCCCATCATGGCTTGTCCAGGATTTACTTAAATTTTCCAGGTGCAGTATATCTTCCCCGCTTCTTGGTGGAACGGGAAAATAAAATTTCATGGTTTTTTGTTCGGGGGGCAGGACAATACGTTCGATCTTCTCCAGTTTTTTGATCCGCGATTGCACCTGGGCCGCATGGGAGACCCTTGAGGCAAAACGTGCTATAAAATCCTCTTCTTTTGCAAGCATCTCCTGCTGGCGGCGATAACTGGCGAGGAGTTGTTTCCTGCGTATTTCCCGTTCCTGGAGATAAAAATCGAAATCTCCGTTGTATGTCGTGACCTTACCATTGGCAACTTCAATAATCCTGTTGACTATTCTGTTCATAAATTCCCGGTCATGGCAGGTCATCAGCAGAGCGCCCTTAAATTCGGTCCTCAGCCACTCTTCAAGCCAGAGGATCGACTCGATATCGAGATGGTTGGTTGGCTCGTCGAGGAGCAGGACATCCGGGTTTATGGTCAGAATTTTGGCAAGGGCAATGCGCATTTTCCAGCCGCCGCTGAAGAGTTCCACCGGAGTTTGGAAATCGTGCGGAAAAATACCGAGCCCGGTGAGAATAGCCTGGGCACGGGGCTCTAGGTCATAACCGCCGCGTTGCTCGAAGATTTCAACAGCCTGACCATAACGCTCAAGGAGAGCGTTCATGGCTTTATCGTCCATTGGTTCGGCCATTGCCGTTTCCATTGCTGAAATATCTTTTCCCAGTGTAACAATATCACCGGCAGCGGACATCACCTCTTCAAGGACGGTTCGCCCTGACATCTCACCAACATCCTGAGAAAAATAACCAAGTATTGTCTTTTTGGAACACGAGATAGTACCTTTGTCCGGCGCTTCTTCCCCGGTGATTAGGCGAAAGATGGTTGTTTTGCCGGAGCCATTCGGGCCGACAAGGCCGGATCTGCTGTTTGGAAGCACCTGCAGGCTGGCGTCCTGCAGGAGGATGTGTGAGCCGTGTTGTTTGTGGATGTTTGTTAAATGTATCATTGTTGCTGACTTTGAAATTGAAAACCCTTGAGCGGGAGATGTAAATACGGTATGTTGCCGCAAAATTGAAAGATTTTGGTCAACCTGGTATCGCTATGTCTGAAACAACAGCTACAGAAGAAGCATTTAATAACCTTTTTATCAAGGCGTGCAGGGATCAGCAGAGCGGTTCTCTGGATGCGGCAGCCTCGGGTTACATGGAATTGCTTGAGTCTTTTCCGCAGGCACCAGTTTTACACTATAACATAGGCCTTGTCTACTATGAGCAGGGATCTTTTCAACAGGCATGTGCTGCGTTTTCCAGGGCTGCAGAACTGAATCCAGCAGATGGAGATATTCTTTTTAACCTTGCGCTTAGTTTGAAAAAGAATGGAGACGTGGAAGGTGCAATCGTATCGTTTTCAGAGGTGCTGCGTCTGGATCCTATAAGCATCGACACATTGTATAATCTCGCTGGTTGCTACCGGGAAACCGATCGTCATCAGACTGCCGTGCAGACCTATCTCAAAGTACTGTCCCTTGAGCCCGAACACAAATCAGCTACAAATAATCTTGCTTATATGTATCACTATCTGGGTGAGAATGAAAAAGCAGCACACTATTACACTAAAGTACTTGAATATAACCCGGATCACCAGGCGGCTCGTCACATGCTGACGGCACTTTCCGGTTCCGGGGCAGAGTCGGCACCTGAATCCTACATTGCTGGCGTCTTTGATGATTATTCAACAAAATATGAACAGAGTCTTGTTACAGAGTTGAAATACACGGTTCCTGAGCAATTACGGAGCACGTTTGACACATTGAACCAGGGTAGACACTTTGAGCATGGTTTGGATCTGGGGTGTGGAACCGGCCTTTCAGGGCAACCATTTGTTGATATTGTCGGACGATTCGACGGCATAGACTTGTCGGAGAACATGTTGCAACTTGCTGAAGAAAAAGATATTTACCACACCCTGCATCAGGACAATATTATCAGCTTTCTCAATAAAACAACTGATATCTTCGATTTCTACATTGCAGCAGATGTTTTTGGCTATGTGGGAGATCTTCAAGAGGTGTTTGCTCTTCTACGGGAGCGGGCCGGTCAGACCGGGTTATTTTGTTTTTCGACGGAAAAACTTGAAGACGGGGAGTACACATTGCGACAAACCGGGCGCTTTGCCCACTCCGTCAAATATATTGAGCACCTTGCGGCCGCAACAGGGTGGATGCTGCTGAACAGGCAGGATCAGCCGATACGAAAGGAGCGGGATTCGTGGATAGAGGGCTCTCTCTGGTTTCTCAGTACCGTCAGGAGGCCATCATGAGGTACCCGTCTGCTGATCCGTTGCAAAAGCCTGGCTCACAATTTTACTGAGTTCTGCCATATTATAGGGTTTTCTGATAAAACCAGACAGTCCTCTTTGTTTTAAGTCGGCAAGGTCGGCATCTCTCGAGAATCCTGATGAAATAATAACCCGCACATTAGGATTAACCCAACTTTAAAATCGTAAAATAAAAAATTGTGTGTTTACTGATAGTTACTGAGTGTCCAGGTAACTTCTCCAAAAGTGTTGGTAAAGTCCATTCTA
>CAMZKN010000101.1 GCA_947311315.1 uncultured Desulfobulbaceae bacterium
TAAAAAATATCACTCAAAAAATGCGCAAGCTCAGCTTTGACGTACGAGCAGTTTTAGATCACTTAAAAATGACGAAAAATTCCTGTGCCAATTGAAAGAGTTGGCGGTTAGCATTAATTTACCCTGTGGGTACAACTTCTATCGCGCCCTGTTTTTTCACTGTTTTTTACAGAAACGATTATGAAACTGAAAACCGTTGATTGTGATATTGAAAAGAGATAGGTTGGTGTCGTTTGATGTGTAATGAAATAAAAGACTGGGAATGTAAAATAAAGCTGTAAGGGATTGTTTATGATAAATAATTGCATAAGCCTGCCACCAAAAGCTCTTGTGGCAAACTGGGAGACATTGACCCGCACGTTTATTCGTCCTGAAAGTGAAGAGGCAAAAGAGACTCTGATCAAATATATGGAACAGATCCTTTTTGGCCTTCAAGAGTTTCTCAGAGAGCATGTGGGGATAACGGAAGAAAAGTCATTGAAAGAACTGGCAGAATTGTTTTCGGATGCCTCTTTACCCCTGGTTCCTGAAAAAATGCTGGCTGAAGTCATCACTGATCTGGTTCAGGATATTGCTCCGCACGCAGTGAATGTTGCCTCGCCGTATTTTGTCGGTCATATGACAGCGGCTATTCCGTTTTTTATGGTGCATCTTAAAACCATTACGGCAGCCTTGAATCAAAATGTTGTAAAGCTGGAAACATCCAAGGTTGTTTCCATTCTGGAAAAGCAACTTCTTGCCAAGATCCATCGTCTTGTTTATCAACAGTCGAAAGGATTCTATGATACCCATGTGCAGAATACAGAAACGGCGCTCGGCTGTTTTACCGAAGATGGTACCATTGCAAATATTACCGCTTTATGGGTTGCGAGAAATCGTCTTTTTGGTCCAAAACCTGGTTTTGAAGGAATTGAGAAAGAAGGCGTGGTGGCCGCGTACAAAGCGTATGATATAGATCGCAGTGTTGTTCTTGTCTCCTGTCTGGCGCATTATTCTCTGCAGAAGGCCGGTGGGATACTGGGGATCGGCAATAAAAACGTGGTTGCAATTGATGTGGACTCAAACTATCGGCTCGATATGGATCATCTCAGGCGGACGCTAGGCAGTCTACGCAGTGAAGGTCGAACAAAAATCGTTGCAATCGTCGGGCTTGCCGGGGCTACAGAAACCGGTACCATAGATCCTCTAAGGGAAATTGCAGATATCTGTCTCGAGCAGGATATTCATTTTCATGCTGACGGTGCCTGGGGCGGCCCCACGCTGCTTTCCGGGAAATATAAACATCTGCTGGATGGTATACAGTATGCCGATTCGGTGACCATAGATGGTCATAAACAGTTTTATATGCCCATGGGTTGCGGTATGGTCTATTTCAAAGAGCCGACAGCTCTTGACGCCATTGCCTATCACTCAAGATACATCAATCGTCCGGGATCAGTTGATCTTGGTATTAAATCCCTTTCAGGTTCGCGTGAAGCCAATTCCCTGATTCTTGACAGTGCATTAAAGATTATGGGAACCAATGGCTACGGTTTGCTTATTGAGCATAGTATTCAGGTTGCCAGGGAGTTTGCTGAGGAGATACAGTCGCGTCCTGATTTTGAACTCACGTCACCGCAGGTTCTCAATATCCTTACCTATAGATTTTTCCCCAAGGCCTTAAAACAGCGACTGAAAAAAGAGGATGATAAAGGGAAAAAGAGATTGTACGAAGGCCTCAACGATATCAACATAACCATTCAACGGAACCAGCGTGAAGCGGGCAACAGTTTTGTTTCAAGGACAACGCTGAAAGGGACGGAAGACTGGCCGGAGGATCGTGTCGTGCTCCGGGTGGTGATTATGAATCCCATGACGGATATCGATATTCTGCGGGAAATCCTTGATGAACAGGAAAATATTTATCGGCAGGAAAAAAGAAAGTGATCTATTTGATAGGGTGTTGCGGACCTATTTTTTTGTTTTACAAGAAGAAAGCGTTAGAGTAGTATGTGTTGAATTGATTTTTAATAACCAAAAAAGGTCATAGTTACGTATATATACAATGTAGTGATACCATAAAAGGAACAGGCATGTACCAATCCATATTACCCATTTTGCAACCACTGGTTTTTGAAGGAAAGACTGGGCTTCTTGAAGTGGAGCACATATATGATGACCGGGCACAGTTTTTTATAAATGAGGGTATTATTGAGAAGGTTGAAACAAAAAGGCTGGAGGGAGAAAAGGCAGCGATTGCCTGCGCTAAATGGGCGAGTATAACAGTCACATTTGCTGAAGGGGAGCAAGGTAGCTTTTTATCATCTCCTCCGGTGGACACAAATGTTATTCTTTCTTATTTGGAGAAAGTACATAAAAATATCAGAATTATAAACAAAAATATCCCTGAGAACAGTGCAATATTTCAAGTTAATCAAGATAAACTGAATGCATCTGCGAAGCTCAATGTTGAAGATTTTAAAATAGCCTTATTGCTCGATGGAAAAAGTAGTGTTGAACAGATAATAACCAAGTCTGATAAGTCAGAACTTGCCATTTTAACACATATTTGTAAGTTGCTTATAGCTGGTGTTGCCTGGCAGATTGCGCAAAAAGATGTGATGCCCCAGGACGAACAGGATTCTTTTGTTCAATCCCTGTCAGCGCAGCTTGTTGCTCTGGTTGGTCCGGCAGGCCCAATTTTATTGGAAGATTGTTTTAAATCAATTCACTCAGAGCCGGGTATGCTTGCCAAAGCGGAAATACCTGATCTAATAGAAGCGGTTGAGGCAGAATTGGATGACAAGGACAGGGCTGAGCTTAAGGTGTGGAGCAAATCATATATCTCGTAGTGAAGAATGAGAGGTTACTTTTTAGGTGGCGCTTATCGGCAGCTTGTTCGCGTTGGTTAAATCACTGCGTCCTACCCTCAGTTGTCATCGTCTTGATGTTAGGCCGGCAATAAAAGCTCTGGTTATATCAGTATTTGGAGCTTCACCAAATTTCTGCAAGAAACTCCTGCGAAATTCCAGCACTGTTGTTAAAGAGCCGTCCGCACCGGATGTGGCGAAATACATTTTGGATGAATCCGTCGACAAATGTATTCTTTGCTTCTGATTTTTTGAAAGAAAATATTGTATCATTTCGTCCGAGGGAGCAGTTCCATACTCGTTGCTGTACTGTTGACGAAATTTTAATACGGTGGCCTGCGGGTTCTCTGCAATTTTATCGATAAAAGAAAAACCGTTTATATTGCCAACCTCTTCATCGGCAACAGGCTCTATGGGAGCCTGTTGCTCCGTCTTTTGGAGGTAGTGCTGGACATATCGTTCGGAGGGAGGGCAACCATATTGCCGCTCGAAGGCTTGACTAAGACCTGCCTCGCTCAAACTGTTGGTGTTGCCGGAGGAGCAGACACTCCTGGCTATGCGTCTGCCTCTGGCACGTGTTCCGTCTTTACGTCTTGGTTCTGGTCGGTTTCTGTATTTGAGGTAATGGAGAACATCACTGTCCGGAATGTTAACCATACCAATAAAACAGTCAATATGCTCAACATCAGGTGATTGGCCGAGCTTTTCCATGAAACTGAAATGCAGTTTTTCTATGGATGATTTTGGCTGAGCCGCAATTTCTTCTATTACGGCCAGCTGGATGAACCAATGGTCGTCTGAACCCTTTGTCATGGTTTTATTTTCGTTTTAACAAAATCAACATGGATTTTCGCAATCGTTCAATTGCTTCGGCCAAGAGTTTTGTTTCGTCTTTGGTGGCAACGGTAATTGAAGACGAAAGAGATCCTTTGCTCATGGCTTCTGTTGTTCTGGTTAGATAGATTATCGGGTCGGTAATCGATTTTGCCAGGGTAATAGCCAGGATTAGTGTCAGGGCAAAAACAACTGCACTGATTGCCAGAAAGATATTTCTAAACATTGTGACCGCACTGAATACATCTTTTGTGGGTACAATATCGACGATATTACCGAGAATAACATTTTTTTCTCTGTCAAGGTAAACAGGCGATGCTGCAATAATGTTGTTGTCTAAGACTAGTGTATTCAGCTGGTTGGATCCTATGATCTGCTTTGCTGCTTCGGGGTTTTCTGTTTCAAAGTTGACCTTTGTGTTCAGGTCAGATTCCTTGCCCCATTCTTTTTTTGCATTAGGATGCGAATAATAAAAGCCAGTATTATCGATGAATGAGAGTTGTTCGTGGCCTATATTATTTTTCCTGACTAATTCGAGAAATTTATCGGCAATGACGTTAAAAAGTACTATGCCTCGAAATTGATTGTTCCTGTCGTATATAGGTGTACCGTATCTGATAACAGGTCGGAGCGGTTGTTCAACTTTACCTCGCTCCCGATTCAAATCAAGGGGCGATATCATTAATTGACCGTTTGTCAATTCGGCGGTATCGGCAAAATAATATCTCTTTTTCTTGTTTTGCAATCTGTCGCGGGCCACAATTGCACTTTCATCATGATTACGGTCAACCCGGACAATCTCCATCCCGTCAACATCGAGAAACCGTACCTGGTGGTAAATTTTTTTGTTCCTTGAGAAAGCGAGGAAATCCTCTTCCAATTTTTTCCTGGCAAAAGATGTATTGTTGATGTTTGGATTTGCACTATCTCCGATCATGGTGCGCAGTGCGGCAGAATCCCTAAGATAGAAAAGATCGTTTGAGACATTTTTCAAGAAATTTTCGATTTGAGAAGAGATGATAGTAACCTTATCATTGAGTTTGCCACTATGAATGGACTTCAATGAGCTACTGATATTTGTGAGAGCATATCCTCCCACTATAATTAGTGGGATTAGAGAAATCAGAATGAATGCAAAGAGCAGCTTATTTCGTATTTTTGTCACTTTTAAAATCTCCGGAGAAGTTATTCAATGTTCCAAACAGGTTAACGATACATTCATTATTTCATATCTTACTCTGTGAAAGTTGTAAAGAAGAATAAGAAAAACGATTCGGTTTTGCATCATGTGGTTGCGAACATCCACAGATAGCGAATGAAGAGAGGTCTTCGAAGCGCTTACCTGCAGCTTATCAGCGGTAGTTTTTAGTAACTTCTCCAAAAGTGTTGGTAAAATAAAGCGTGCGTTCGAACCCCTGCCCTTGTATGATGGGAAGCATGAAAAGCACATTCGATCAACTCACCAAAAACATTCCCAAAGAAGACAAAGA
>CAMZKN010000102.1 GCA_947311315.1 uncultured Desulfobulbaceae bacterium
AAACAACTCACTTCAATAAAAGCTATGTATGGCCTTCCACTGGTTAAAGATTTTCGTAAGATGCTATGCGACGGTTAGAATGGACTTTACCAACACTTTTGGAGAAGTTACCTGAATTTAAGCAAAGCACCTAAAATTACAAGAGTTTCTTCCGCAACCGAAGCCCTGGATCTTATCGGGGAAAAAAGTTTTGATATGGTCATAACCATGCCATTTCCCGGGGGAATGGATGCTTTTTCTCTGGGGAGCGCAATAAAAAAAATAAAACCTGCACTGCCTGTAATACTGGTAGCTCACAATATACGTTCGACCTTTCCCGATAAGGTGGAAAGCCATGGCGTCGATAAAATTTTTCTCTGGTGTTGTGAAGCCGATCTACTCCTGGCCATAATAAAAAATGTTGAAGACCATCTTAACGTGGATGCGGATACAGAAAGAGCAATGGTTCGGGTCATTATCTATGTTGAAGATTCCCCTTTTTACAGGTCGTTATTTCTCCCACTTATTTACAATGAAGTTGTCAGACAGACCCAGTCGGTACTTGACGAAAGCCTTAATGAGCGGCATCGATTACTGAGAATGAGGGCCCGTCCCAAAATCCTGATGGCCACAAATTATGAAGAGGCCATGGAGCTCTATGAAGCGTACAAACCCTATGTTTTTGGCGTAATATCTGATGCGAGATTTCGAAAAAACGGAGAAATAAATGGAGAGGCCGGGATTGATTTTTTGACTTCTGTAAGGGAAGATATCAATGACCTGCCGCTGCTGATGGTTTCTTCTGAGGATAAGAATAAAGAACTCTCAGAGCGTGTCCCTGCAGTTTTTATTAATAAAAATTCACCCTTTATCAAAGATGAGTTACACCATTTTTTTCTCAATCATCTGGGGTTTGGTGACTTTATATTTCGGTTACCCGACGAAACTCCTATCGGCAAAGCTTCGAACCTGCATGAATTTGAACAGCAGTTAAGGGCGATACCCGAAGAATCTTTGCAGTTCCACACCATCAGAAACCATTTTTCAAACTGGGTTATGGCAAGGGCCGAAGTTATCCTGGCTCGCAGACTCCATGTAGATTATGTGCTTGACATTAACGACCTGGAAAACATTCGGGAAGATCTGGTATATAAAGTACATTCTCTGCGCAAGCTCAGGCAACAGGGAGTTGTTGTTAAATTTTCCTCAGACGACTACGACCCTGACGTTATGGATTTCGTCAAAATCGGCAATGGTTCTATGGGTGGTAAAGCCAGGGGTATTGCTTTTATGTGGGCGTGTCTGCAGAGCGCCTCCCGGGAAGATTCTGTTCTTGCCACAAATGTTATTACCATCCCGAGAACCTGTGTGATTACCGCTGATGGGTTTGAAGCTTTTGTTGAAGAGAATGGTTTGTCGGCAGAGGAACCTGTTTCTGATGATCATGTCGCAGATATGTTTCTGGATGCGAAATTTCCTGCCTGGCTGAGAAGAGAGTTGCGATCCTTCTTGAAAAAATGCAATAAACCGCTCTCGGTACGGTCATCGAGTCTTCGTGAAGATGGCCAGTTTAAACCCTATGCCGGTCTCTATTCCACCTATTTTCTGGCGAACAATCATCAAGATTTTAGCAAGAGACTCGCTCAGCTTGAAAGTGCGATTAAGCTGGTATATGCCTCAACCTGGTTTGAAAGCCCCATAGCTTTTTCTAAAATTTCAGGCCAGGGCCGTGATGATTCCATGGCAGTTATTATCCAGGAACTGGCTGGAGAGCAATATGGTGATTACTGGTATCCGGCCCTGTCAGGGGTAGGACAGTCCCATAATTTTTATCCGGTTATGGACATGCAGGCAGGGGATGGGATTGCTCATATTGCCCTTGGTGTTGGCAAAACGGTTGTTGAAGGTGGCAAGTCTCTCTGGTTTTCACCTGTAAAGCCTAAAAAACTTGTTCAGTTTTCCACGGTGGAAAACATGCTCAAATATAGCCAACGCCAGTTTTGGGCATTGGATATGAGGCCGGAGAGTGGATTGAACCGCAAAAGCTCCAACCTCGTTTTGCGGGATGTACAGGATGCCGAAAATGAAGCGCCGGTGATGATGTTGTCCTCGACCTATATCGCGGATGAGCACCGGGTACGGGATGCTTTTCTGCCCGGTATGAAAATAATGACCTTTGCCCGTTTGTTGAAATATTCAAGCTATCCTCTTGCAGAAATTCTGATAGCACTGTTGAAAATTGGTAAGGCAGGCATGGGCGTTGACGTTGAGATTGAATTTGCGGTCCATTTGGATGAGGATCCCGAAAAGTGCAAATTCTTTTTTTTCCAGATTCGGCCCATGGTTACCGGAGGAGAAGTGGCCGATGTACTGATCTGCGATGAGGATATTAAAAACAGTTTCTGTTTTGTCAGCCAGTCGTTAGGTCACGGTAATTTTGACACCATCGCGGATATAGTTTATGTATGCCCGGAAATGTTTGATGTTGCCAAAACCCGGGATATGGTGTTGGAGATAAGTGAGATAAACCGAATGTTGGTACAGGAAGAACGGCCATATCTTCTTATTGGTCCCGGCAGATGGGGATCTTCTGATCAATGGCTTGGTATTCCTGTGCAATGGAGTGATATTTCTGGTGTTGCTGCGATTATTGAGGTACGAAATGATAAAATTCGGGCCGACCCTTCCCTGGGGACACATTTTTTTCAGAATATAACTTCGCTTGGTATTCCTTATTTGACTCTTACTGAGAATGGTAGTGTGAAAAATAAAGGAAAAATGGATCACATGGATTGGCAATGGTTGGAAGATCAACCAGAAATTGATAGGGAAAATGCTAAATTTATCAGGCATGTAAGATTGGATGAACCATTTGTTCTCAAATGTGATGGTCAAAAATCAGAAAGTGTACTTTTTCAAGAAGATGATACGTGCAAAAATATTTGCACAATAGATGACCAGGAAATCTGGAATCAGAATACAATTATGAAAGGAGATTGTTGATGGATGCTATAATGAGTCATATTAAAGAAAAAGACCCGGAGCAGCATGAATTTCATCAGGCTGTACACGAAGTTGTCGAAAGTGTGAAACCGGTGCTTGACCGCAATATGGAATATCGGCAACAAGCCGTGCTGCAGCGCGTTACGGAGCCGGAAAGAGTTATTATGTTTCGTGTCCCCTGGATGGACGACGAGGGCCAGGTGCATGTTAACCGGGGCTTTCGCGTTGAGATGAACAGTGCTCTTGGCCCTTATAAAGGTGGTTTGCGTTTTCATGCCTCTGTTAATCTGGGTATAATGAAGTTTCTCGCCTTTGAACAGGTGTTTAAAAATTCCCTTACGACTCTTGCCATGGGTGGTGGTAAAGGTGGTTCTGATTTTGACCCCAAAGGGAAATCTGATAACGAGGTGATGCGTTTCTGCCAATCTTTTATGTCTGAGCTCTTCAGGCATATTGGGCCAAATACCGATGTACCTGCGGGAGATATTGGTGTTGGTGCAAGGGAAATTGGGTATCTTTTTGGTATGTACAAGAAACTGCAAAACGAATTTACAGGGGTTCTTACGGGGAAAAGTCTTGCCTGGGGTGGTAGCCTTATTCGTCCTGAGGCAACAGGGTATGGCACCGTATATTTTGCGGCTGAAATGATGAACGTTAAGGGAGAGACGCTGGAAAATAAAAGCTGTCTGGTATCCGGTTCGGGTAATGTTGCACAGTTTACTACTGAAAAGATCATAGAACTTGGTGGAAAGGTTCTGACACTTTCTGATTCCTCCGGTTATATATTTGATGAACAGGGAATTGACACTCAAAAACTGGAATTTGTTAAAAACCTGAAAAACATACGCAGAGGCCGGATTAACGAATATGTAAACGAATTCCCCGAGGCGGAGTACACGCCCGTTGATCCGCAGTTGAGTTACAATCCTCTTTGGGATCATAAAGCTGACTGCGCAATGCCATGTGCAACTCAGAATGAAATTAATGCTGAAGATGCCGAACATCTGGTGAAAAACGGGGTGCATCTGGTGAGTGAAGGTGCGAATATGCCATCAACGCCTGAAGCGGTCGAGATTTTTCTGGATCATAAATTGCTTTATGCTCCCGGTAAGGCTGCAAATGCTGGTGGTGTTGCTGTATCCGGTCTGGAAATGGCACAGAATTCCATGCGTCTTTCCTGGCCGAGCAGTGAGGTTGACAAGCGGCTGAAACATATCATGAAATCCATACATAAAACATGTCTGGACGCGGGTACTGAATATGGTGTAGAGGGCAACTACGTTGCAGGAGCCAATATTGCAGGTTTTGTAAAAGTTGTTCATGCAATGCTTGATCAGGGACTGGTCTAGGCGCTGATCATGAACAATTATCGAACAAAGAGGCAGGTGCAGAGTGATGATGTCTGTATATGACGATCTGTGCTGCAATGAATTTTCTGTTTTGCAGAGCACAATTGAGCATCTTTTTGTCGATATCAACATAGGGTGTCCCTATGGATTACCCTATGTTGCAACGTTTCACCAGGCGAATTTCGCACCGTTAAATGAGCGATTGATGGAGTTGTTTCTGGCAAACGGCCATCGAAGGAATGGTAATTCTCTGTATTGCATGCGCTGTTCTGAATGTTCTGCCTGTGTGCCTATCCGACTGCATATTGATGAATTTCGTGCCAGCCGTAATCAGAAAAGAGCAGTAAAAAAAAACAGAGATGTTGAAACTAAACTTCTGCCCCTCAGGGTCTCTCAGGAAAACATTGACCTCTGTGAGGATTTTCTTCAGGTCAGGTATCCCCGCGAAAGTAATACGGCCAGAGGGTATTACCGGGATTTTTTTTTCAATTCAATCGTAGATAGTTGCCAACTGCAGTTCAGGATTGATGGGAGGCTTATTGGCACATCCATCATTGATTATGGTAACAACTGGTTGAATGCGGTCTATTTTTATTTTGATCCCTGTGAAGAACATCGGAGCCTGGGTACATATAATATCATGTGTCTCGTCGATTTATGTCGAAAATGGGGAATACAATACCTGTATCTTGGCTATCTTATTTGTTCGGTTTCGTCCATGAGTTATAAAAGTAATTATCGTCCACATTATCTTTTTATAGAAGAAAAATGGCAGTCTGGAAAATAAGTTCGTTCCTCGCACATTAATTGTGTATTAACCAAATGTTCCCAACGGTTAATGGCTATCCCACCAAAAATATTGGCTCTCCTCCATAACGCATCTTTTTGTGATAAAACATTCATGATTACAGGTTGATGTATATTTTGTTCCATCAAGAATGGTTCTTGGTAAACACATGGCAGGGTGATTTAACCCTAACCCAGTTCTTATACAACTTTAAAAGGTTACATTTACAATTGGACATATTGCTCAAAATAAGATACAGTTAATTGACC
>CAMZKN010000103.1 GCA_947311315.1 uncultured Desulfobulbaceae bacterium
ACAACAAAACACAAAAACAACTCACTTCAATAAAAGCTATGTATGGCCTTCCACTGGTTAAAGATTTTCGTAAGATGCTATGCGACGGTTAGAATGGACTTTACCAACACTTTTGGAGAAGTTACCTCTGAACAACCTGCTCACCAAGGATCAGGCCCATCTGATATTACTCCCCAAAGACCGATATATCCAGGTAATGAAACATGAACGAAAAAAGGCTATGTTGCTGATCATCTCCACTATTTTGCTCCTTACCATTCCGCTGTCCATTTTCATTTCAAGAGTCCCTGCAAGGTTGAACCAGAAAATCGCAGACCAAAACACAACACTGCAGGAATATGTTGATCTTATAGACAATAATATTATAACGGCGACTACAGATACAAACGGTATTATTACAGAAATCAGCACAGCATTCTGCCGGATATCAGGATTCAGCAAAGATGATGTTATTGGTCAAAAGCCCCGCATTTTTCAGCATCCTGGTACAAAAAATGACGTTAAAAAGGAAGTATGGAAAACTGTACAGGCCGGTCATATCTGGCTTGGTGAGTTTCATAACAAGAGTAAAGACGGCCACTCCTACTGGCTGGGTGCTACAGTTTTTCCAAAGCTCAACGATCAGAAGACACTTCAGGGTTACACCGCAATTTACCAGGATATCACTGACAAAAAACGTATAGAAAAACTCTCAATCACCGATGCTCTCACCGGTTTATACAACAGGCGTTTTTTCGATGAAACGATAAAAAAAGAGCTGGGCCGGGCAATACGTGACAAAAAAATGCTCGCTTTTGCCATGCTCGATGTTGACTTTTTTAAACAATACAACGATCATTACGGGCACCAGAAGGGGGATGAGGTACTCAGTGCAATCGGGCAGGTTTTGCAACACACCTTATGCAGAAGCAGTGACTTCTGTTTTCGCCTGGGTGGCGAAGAATTTGGCATCCTGTTCTCAGATTTATCCATAAGTCAAAGTTATACGTTTACAGAAACTATCAGAACAGCTATTGAAAAACTCGAGATGGAGCATCAATGGAACAGTGCTGCCAACGTTATTACAGCCTCATTCGGCTTACTTTCCGTTGCGCCAATCCCGGGCATAACTGTTGATACTATCTATAAAAGAGCTGACCAGGCTCTATACCATGCGAAAAAGGCGGGCCGAAATCGTACATTTTCTGATTCGCTGGAACGTCCATCCTGACATACATTAATCACGAACCAGCTTATGGATTTTCTCACAATAACCGGAATTGCCGTGGCATTGGCTATGGATGCTTTTGCCGTAGCTTTGAGTGCAGGCGTCATACTTCATCCCGTCACGGGACGACAGCTTTTTCGACTGGGTTTTCATTTTGGCCTTTTTCAAGGCATGATGCCGATCATTGGCTGGCTTGCAGGAGTTGGCATGAAACAGCTGGTAACGACCTACGCCCCCTGGATCGCTTTTGCCCTGCTCACCTTCGTCGGCACCAAGATGATCCATGAAGCGCTTACGCACAGTGACGAAGACGGCAAACGTCAGGATCCGACCAAAGGATTGACCATGGTTATGCTTTCCATTGCCACTGCCATTGATGCTCTTGCCGTTGGATTTTCACTCTCCCTGCTTGGTATTGCCATATGGTTTCCAGCAGTAATTATCGGTTTTATTACCGCCGTACTTACCGTTACCGGCATGCTTCTCGGACAGAAGATTGGCTCTATATGGGGTGAAAGAGTTGAAATAGTTGGCGGCGTCGTACTTATAGGTATTGGTTTGAAAATTCTGTTACAGACAATCCCTTTTCAATAGAGATGACTTTGGCTTATGCTTGCTCAGCCGACCATTTGATTCATTTCAAATATGGGGAGTAAAATCGACAAAACGACAAAACCGACAGCCGCACCCATTGCCACTATCATGATCGGCTCAATCAACGAGGTCATACCCATTACCGCAGTCTCCACCTCTCTTTCGTAAGCCTTGGCAACCTTGCCCAGCATTCCCTCAAGTTCGCCACTCTGCTCACCAATGGCAATCATCTGCACAAACATCGGAGGAAACCAGGGGGATAAAGCGAGGGAATCAGACATATTTTTCCCTTTGCGAATCTGCAACATCGCTTCATCAATAACTTCGGCGATATGTACATTGTTGACGATTGCCCGCATTATTGTCATTGCTGTAATAAGCTCCACTCCACTGCCAAGCAGACTCGCCAAAGTGGACGCGAATCGTGCAAAAATGATTTTCTGCGTCACCGGACCAAGCACCGGGGCTTTAAGCTTCATAAAATCAAGCAGCCGGTGGCCATACGGTGTCTCGACAAATCGTTTTACCCCAAAGACAATCAGGCAAAGTACAATTGAGGCAAGCCACCAGTAATTTTTAAGAAAGTCACTCAAACCGATCAAAAAGAGTGTGGGCAAGGGCAAAACCTTGTCCATCTCATCAAAAACCTGTGTAATATTAGGTACAATATAGGTAATAAGAACAAAGAGAATCCCCGTACCAATAAATGCCATAAAAATAGGATAAACCAGTGCAGCTCGCAATTTTCCCCTGAGAGTTTCCTGCTTTTCACCAAAATCCGCCAACTTATCAAGCACAACATCAAGCGACCCGGATGCTTCTCCGGCCCGAACCATATTGATATAAATGGATGAAAACAGTTTAGGATGTTCCTCAAGGGCATTGGTCAATGAGCTTCCCTCATTGACCTGCTCTTTAATCTCAGCAATTATTTTTTTCAACTGTGAATTGCCGGTCTGATCCACCAGAGAGGATAATGCCTGAACAAGAGGAATTCCTGCCCCCATCAACGTTGCAAGCTGTCGCGTCATCACACTGACATCTTCAGGCTTTACACGACTGAAAAGGTGTACCTGCCTACCTTGTTTACCAACAACAGAACTGTTGCGACTCTCACTGATGGACACGGGAAATTGCCCGCCGGATCGAAGCTTCAACCGAGCCTGAACCTCGCTTTCGGCATCAATTATTCCTTTGGTCTTCTTTCCCTTTTTATCCAGGGCTCGATATTCATAAACAGGCATTATTGTTGGCTCTTAAAACTGTACTTTAATACCATAATTCCCTCACACTGTTGCTGTACGTGATTAACGTACCTATATAAATCCCTGCATATAATTAAGTTTTTCAGTCAAACGCCCTTTGTAAAGAATCGTCGCCTTTTTCACCTCAGGCGGAAGGTTGATTGCATCAAAATCAGTAGTATACTCTGCACTAGCAATGCCATTCACCAGCATTGTTAATTCCCTTGAAAATTCTTCTGATGCTTCACGCGGAAATTCACAAGGAAGGTTATCAATTGCCATCACGGTAACGCCTGAATCCTGTATACCATCAACAAAATTATCGTTTTCTGCATAATAAGTATAACAGGCCTTATCAGGTTTAGTCGACTCTTTCGTTATCTCAATAGAACCGTCAATATCACAGGTAATATCGCCAATAACTCTTAATCCTGATCTTTCGATTACTGAATTCTCTTTTTTGAGATTTTCCTTTGTGACAAATCGTGGATAATTTTCTGTCCAGTATACACAGTTTATCAGCACCTGCAGGCAAGGAATATAGTTATAAAAAATAGACTCAAACCGTTCCGGATAGTTGAAATACTCCTCGAGATTAAACTCTCCCTGCAGAGGTTTAACAATATCTTCTTCTTTGAACACGACTTTATACAGACAGTGATTGTCCACATCATTTTTTCCATTTGTTGTCAACGATTCCAATTGACCTGGCTCAATGGTTGTAAAAGGCAGCAGATCAAACATCTCCTGTGCACCTTTTGATACGTTGCCATATCCCAAAAATCCTACAACCAAGGGAGTTAACTCTTCCGGCAATCCATTTTCAGCAATCATTTCTCCAATTTTTCGAATATGAGCCTTAGCCTCGTCAAGTGAAGTATATTGGTAGGCTTGAAGCAGTTCTGAAAATGGTGTGGTATATCCATTCAACTCCATTTTTCGGCCAAAGGCATGAAGAGTCTCGATTACCCCGGCAAGCCCCGCGTACCCGCTAAAGGTGATCAACCGTTTATCATCTGCATCGGCAATAAGTTCATAATCAATCAGGTTACATTCAAGCTCCATCAACCGCTTTAAAAGATCCATATTGTACGGCTGACCTTTTATCGTATGGGAAAAAAATACGTATGTTTTACCCTTCTCCAGCAGGTGCAACGGGATTTCCTTTACCGCAAAAATAATATCAGCTTCCTGCAGATCTTCCCTCACTTCAGCACCAGCCTTCAGATATTCTTCATCTGTAAAAACACGAATTTTTGATGGCTGGATAAGAATTCGTATACCGTATTTTTCATGTAACTCTTTCACATCAGCAGGTACCAGAGGTACCCTTCTTTCCCACTCATTCTTATCTTCTCTGCGAATACCGATAGTTTTTATCATATTGCTTAACTCATTATTGTGTAGTTTTACAGGTATAGATGGGGCTATAACGGGAAAATGTGCCTGCACGAATATGGAGCACCTGCGAGCAGTTACAGTTCAGTAGTAATAAAAACATAAAGTTATAAACTCCATAAGTAGTTACCATTTAACAGTTATTCTTTTATGGCATTATCAACGGATTTTTCACAACACATTTTTTTTAAGTTCGTCAATACCTATCCGTTCCATAAAAAGAGCACTTCTGGTTTTATACTTTGCTGTTATTAAATAATAATTCAACGTTTTTTCTATGAGCTGCAAAGCCTCATCATCACTCAATCCATCAGCTACCAGATCTCCAATCCTCGGCTTACCTGCAGCATTCCCGCCAAAAATCAAGCGCCAGCCAGCTTTTTCGGCGACAAGGCCGATATCCCGAACCCATGATTCACAGCAACATATCCGACAGGCAGAAATCCCCACTTTGACTTTGTATGGCAGGGGCCCTGCCAGCTCAAGACCCATAATCGCCCTGCTCATGTTCTCTGTTTCTTTCAAGCCATATTTGCACCAGTTTTTTCCGGGGCAGGCCTGCGCATAATGCACACGATTTCTGGAGTGAGGCTGACCGTCCAGAAGCTGTAATTCACTCTTTAATTGCTCGATTTTCTCCGGTTCAATTCCATGAAAAAAGAGACGCTGTGCCCCGGTAACCTTCACCATGGGAATATCATATCTGGCTACGATATCAGTAATTCGCTCCAGATCTTCCAGGGTGAGCATTCCTGCATTTATACCAGGCATGGGGCAAAATGTTTTAGGATGTTTTTTTTGAGAGCACATATCTACTCCGTATGGCCGTATGCTTTTGAAGAAACAGGCGAAAATTCACCGTTTCCCGGAATTTTCCAGAAAAGTTTAAGTGCTGCTGTTCCTTTACGTTGAAAATACTCAACAATAATTGGATACCAGCCCGCATTGTTTACAGTAACCCTGCCGATATTGGAAAGTCTATCCGAATGCTGATCAGGATCACTGAGGGTCACCTGCCCACCTATTTGCACAATCAGACCATCATTGGAAAGCGCCTGAAATTCGTAAACTCCAACCTGGGCCAGATGCAGATATCCTGTCATACGCAAGCCGATTCCCCGGCTTTCTCCACTGCCAAAAACATTGTCTTTGCCAAACTGATGATTTATATCGGTGATGGGCTTTCCTTTAAATGACGGATATTTTTGCGATGGCCCCTGCGGAAGGTAACGCAAATGACGCTTAAAAAATTTTTTATAATAGATAACAGCCAAACCCGGCAAAAGCGACGCTTGGGAAATATCAGCTGGTTGCGACAAGGTATACTCCACAACAGATATATCTACAGCCTTGTTCTTTTGCTGAGCAATCACGGGAGAAATATGCACTGGAAACCTCTCTGTAATTAACAATGAATCTGCCTTATACCGGTAAACGGTAAGTAAGTGCCTTGTTACTGCTATGAACCAATTGAGTAAAAAACTCACCATCAGATAACCACCAGAACCAAAGAAGTTCTGAAAGTAAATCGCGTTCAGGATGATTTAACCCTAACCCAGTTCTTATACAACTTTAAAAGGTTACATTTACAATTGGACATATTGCTCAAAATAAGATACAGTTAATTGACCTATAAATCTTCT
>CAMZKN010000104.1 GCA_947311315.1 uncultured Desulfobulbaceae bacterium
CAAAAACAACTCACTTCAATAAAAGCTATGTATGGCCTTCCACTGGTTAAAGATTTTCGTAAGATGCTATGCGACGGTTAGAATGGACTTTACCAACACTTTTGGAGAAGTTACCAAAATCAGCACTAACCTGTAGAAATATTTCATAATTTTTTCTCCTCCTCTACCGGATCAGAAGACCAGCGCTGGAGCATCAGCAAAGCGCCGTCCGGGTCAGCAATTAACGCAGTATCACCGTTGCTCGGAGGTTCATCAGGGGTGAGCAAAACAACTCCACCCAGTTGTTCCACTTTATCCAGCATCTTTTCAGGATCGGAAACTCGTACTGCCGTCACCCAGCGAACCCGGTATGTATCCTTGAAAATATACCTGATACCACCACGCCATATTCCTTCCCGTGATAAAATTTCATAACCACTGCCCACCCTGGCTGTATTATATCCTGCCAGTGATGTATAAAATTCATTTGTCTTTTGCGGAACATTTGTCCATATCTCATTCCAGATCCAGTCACCAATTTCAGCAACTGCGTCTGTGTCCGCCGGATCCCCACCAACAGCATGAAGCAGAAGCAGTTGCGCACCCTGGGGATCTTTGATCAGAGCACCACGACCACGCTTTTCCATATCAACCGGTCCGTTCAGCACATCACCACCTTTCTCCTGGACAGCTTCAATGGCTTTATCAACATCCGCCACCGACATGGAAGTAAGCCACAATGCCTCTGTATCTTTTTTTGATTCCGATTTAACCTCCACTATTCCGGCTACCCTTCTCCCATTGTTTGTGATCATAGTGTAACGGCCATACTGCTCAAAAGACCAGCCAAAGAGGCCGCCATAGAATTTTCTGGCATTATCCGCATCCGGTGTCAGCAAATCAGCCCAGACAAATTTGCCGGTGTGATACGTATTCGTTGGTGAATCAGTAATCGGGGTTAACTGCAATCTGTCCGAACTACTCGACAAAATTCCCGTGCCAGAACAACCTACCAGCAAAAATGCTCCTATGACCAATGTTCCAACACAATTCCATTTACACAACCGTAATTCTTTCACAAGAAATAACATCACAAACCTCCATATTCTGCCAATAAGGGATAACCAGTCAGCCCAATTTTTCCAGGCACAACCGATGCCGCTTATCAAAAAGATAGTGGCCGGACAACCAAATGGCACAGATCACACCAAAACCTGTTCCAGCTGCAATAAGAAATATGATTAGAATCTGATACTTTACCGCCTCGATAGGAGGTGTGCCACCCAGTATCTGCCCCGTCATCATCCCCGGCAGGCTGACGAGTCCCGCCGCCGCCATGGAATTAATAATCGGGATCATACCGGTTCTCATACAACTCCTGCGAATCTCCATACTTGCCTGTTTCCATGTCTGACCAAGCAGCAACCTCTGTTCCACAACACCCTGTTCACGGCGGAGTCGATCTGTCAGGTGATCAAGGGCCAGAGCAATACCGGTCATGGTATTGCCAAGTAACATTCCAAGCAGAGGAACAGCATACTGGGGGGTATACCAGGGATCAACCCTGATAATGACAATAAGTGCAATAAGGGACACAGAAAAAGAGGAGACGAACATGGCACCTGTTCCTATTGCATATCCGGTAAAGCCTTTAATCCTGATATTTTGTCGTGCCAGCACCTCCCGTCCGGCGGCCAGCAACATCACCGTGGACATCAGCACCACCATCAACAGGCTGCCGTCCGCAAAGAGATAACGTAACACAACCCCGATAATAAGAAGTTGCACCGTCATGCGACAGCCAAACAACAGAATTTTCCACTCCAGGCCAAGGCTGAGAGCAAGGCTGAGGAGTGCTAAAACAAATACCAGAACCGCTGCCATACCAAGATCCCAAAAGCCAAGGGATATCACTTCCATACTCTTTCCTTCATTTTCTCTTTTCAACTAAATCGTTTTTTAGCAAAGAAAACTCTCTGTCGGCCACCCGTTGCAGTTGATCGGGATCATGGCTTACCCAGAGAACAGAACTCCTTTTATCCTGTATATATTGCAGAACAAGAGATTCGATTAATTTTGTGTGATACTCATCAAGGGCGGAACAGGGCTCATCAAGAAGCAGAACCGAGGGAGTATTGCTCAAACCTCGAATAAGAGCCAGACGCTGCTTTTCACCCGTTGACAATCTGCCTACCTGCCAGCCAAGGACATCATCTGCAAAACCTACCGATTCGCATTGTTCTACAATGGACTGTTTTTTTTGCTTAAGGGGAAAATGATCTTCAACGGTTTCATACCACCAGAAAGATTCTGCCGGAATCATGGTTACTTTTGATCGCCATACCGGTGCGGCAAACGTGGAGCACCTCGCACCATCAAATAACAGTTGCCCACTGTGGGGGATAAGATCGGTTATTGCCCGAAGCAATTGTGTCTTGCCAATACCAGACTTTCCGCTCACTCCGACACATTCTTTTTTCTTTATATCAAAACTGTAGGGCCCATTATCAAGAAATTTCAGCCCTTCAACCTCGAGGCGAATAGAACCACTCTGCTGGAATTTTAATGTTGAAATCGATTGTTTCGATATCAATTTTACTCTCCATTGATAGATAGTGTCCGTCCAGAAACGGCCTTTTTCTCCTGACTCTTCGTTGCTGTGAAAATTTTATCCTCCGATAAGCGAGGTACGAGACATCGAGATATCACGCATATGCCTGTGGTAAAATTTTCTTCACGCCTAGATTCAGAACAAAAATGCTCCTTTCTGGACAGACACTATAATAGGTGTAAAATAACTATTTTTTCAAGTCGGCAGATCAATCCGTTTCACCACCGTATCCTTTTGCAGCATAAACGCATCAAGGGCCTGGTACAACTGAACAATAAGATCTTTACCATAGGCTTCTTCGAGCAATTCATACTGCCGCTGAACCAGTGGCGCCATTTCGGCAATGAGCTTTTGCCCTTTTGCAGTCAGCGATATCGAAACCCTGCGCTTATCGCCGGGGACAGTTTCTCTAAAGACTACATCCATCTCTTCAAGACGCTTGAGAATACCGGCCATGCTGGGACTGAGGATCTGACAACTCTGACAAATCTCTCTGGGTTCCATCTTTTCTGTGTCGGCCAGTTCGCGCAAAATACGCCATTGCTGCTCAGTCAGACCAAAATAATTCAGAATTGGCCGAAAATGCGATATAATAATCTCACGCATCTGGGATAACAGCAGGGGGAGGTTTCTGTTTTGTATTTTCGTTTTCATAATCTAGTTTTATATGATTTTGCTCTATAGATAAATATAATTATCATTCCCTCTTGACAAACTAATATATTAGTGACTATATTGCTAACATATTAGTGATAATTGTCCAGCTTTTTAACTGAGGATCAAATATGTCTTTATGGAATCAAAGTAGAGTACAAAACAACAATGGCTTTGTACAGAACCTGCTTGCCTGTGGCGGCGAAATTTATGGCGTCGTTTTAAACGATAAAACTTCTCTGGGAAAACTTGGCGAAGAACTCAGCGAGGCCCCATACAAAGCCAAGCCCAAGGCACCGGCAATGTATATTAAACCCCGCAACACCATCGCAGAAAACGGTGCAGATATCACCCTGCCCACTGGAGAAAACAACGTGGAGATTGGCGCTGTACTTGGTCTGGTTATTGGTAAATCAGCTTCCAGGGTCACAGAACAAACCGCCATGGATCATATTGCAGGATTTGTTGCAGTAGCCGATCTCAGCCTGCCCCATGACAGTTACTATCGCCCTGCTATTTACGAAAAATGTTTTGATGGAGCCTGTCCGATCGGGGAAGCTGTGACTGCTGACACCATTGCAGATGTCCACAAACTTGAGATTACCACCACCATAAATGGTCAGCAGGTCGCACATCGGGATCTTTCTGATCTGCACCGTTCCATACCACAACTTATCAGTGATGTATCTAAGTTTATGACCCTTGATTCAGGTGATATTCTCCTGACCGGCGTGATGTATCAGGCGCCCCAGGCAAAACCTGGTGACACTGTCCAGGTGAAAATTGACCAGGTTGGTACTGTAGAATTTTCAATTAGTAGTGCATCGGGGGCGCAGATATGAAACATGGTAGAATTTATCTCAACGGATCGGTACAACAGGTTACAGAACAAAACGGTAAGGTCTGCCTGCCCGACGGCAGACTGTTGGGTGAAAAGGAAGTACAATGGCTCCCCCCCGTTAAACCCGGAACCATCTTTGCACTTGGCCTCAATTATGCCGACCATGCAAAAGAACTCGCCTTCAAAGCCCCCGAAAAACCATTGGTTTTCCTTAAGGGTCGCAACACAGTAACCGGTCACCGCTGTGTCACCCGTCGTCCCAAAGATGCCACCTATATGCACTACGAATGTGAGCTTGCCGTGATAATCGGTCGTCAGGGAAAAAATATCCAAAAAGAAAACGCCTACAACCATGTTGCCGGATACACTATTGGCAACGATTACGCCATACGTGACTACCTGGAAAACTACTATCGCCCCAACCTTCGTGTGAAAAACCGTGATAATTGCACACCGATAGGCCCCTGGCTTGTTGATACAGCAGATGTACCGGAACCCGGCGCTCTCAGCCTCAAAACCTATGTCAACGGGGAATTGACCCAGGAAGGATCAACCTCTGATATGATCTTTGATATTCCGGCCCTTATCGCCTACCTGTCCGAATTTATGACGCTGAACCCCGGAGATATTATTTTAACGGGTACACCGGAAGGTTTAGCGGATGTAAAAGCTGGAGATGAGGTTGTAACCGAAATTGAACACATTGGCCGCCTGGTAAACACTATTGTTGACGATACAACATACTTTGGACGTACATAACTGAGTCAGTTGATTTAGTGTATTTATGCCCGATTTCTTCGTTATATGAAAAATTTCATCCTCGGAATATCAACCATATACCTGTGGTAAAATTTTTTATATGCCTCGATATCAGACAAAAATCCTATTAAATCAACAGACTCATAACTGAGGAAGATCATGATTAAACACATTATCGATGGCAAAAGAGTTAGTAGTGATGAGACCTTTGAAACCTTAAATCCAGCAACCGGAAAAGCTATCTGCGAAGTGGCCGCAGGCGGTAAAAAAGAAATTGATGCAGCCGTTGCCGCGGCAAAAGCCGCATTCCCGGCCTGGTCACAAAGACCCGCCCCGGAACGTGCGACACTTATGCGCAAACTGGGAGAACTGATCGACCAACATGTCCCCGAAATCGCAGCCCTTGAAACAAAGGACTCCGGCCAGGTCATCTCTCAGACCGGCAAAGGGCTCATTCCCCGCGCCTCCCATAATTTTAATTTTTTTGCCGAAATCTGCACCCATATGGACGGCGAATGCTATCCCACCAACGACCATCTTAATTTCACAACGTATGAACCGGTTGGTGTCTGCGGATTGATTTCGCCCTGGAATGTACCTTTTATGACAGCCACCTGGAAGGTTGCCCCCTGTCTTGCCCTTGGCAATACTGCGGTTTTGAAGATGTCAGAACTCTCGCCTCTTACCGCCGACCGCCTTGGACAACTGGCACTCGATGCGGGCATTCCAGCGGGAGTGCTTAATGTCGTTCACGGTTTTGGTGCCACAGCAGGAGACGCCCTGGTACGGCACCCGGATGTTCGGGCCATATCCTTTACCGGCAGTACGGCAACCGGTGAAATGATCATCTCCCGGGGCGGCCTGAAAAAATATTCCATGGAGCTTGGCGGCAAATCACCATTTATTATCTTTGACGATGCTGACCCGGATCGATCACTGGATGCTGCGATTTTTATGATTTTTTCCGCCAATGGAGAACGCTGTACAGCCGGTTCCAGAATTCTGGTTCAGGAAAACATCTATGAACAGTTTGTCGAAAAATTTGCACAGCGGGCCAGCAAACTACAGGTGGGCGATCCGACAGATGAAAAAACCATTGTCGGCCCCATGATCAGCCGCGACCACTGGGAAAAAGTCACCAGCTATATCAAAATCGGTAAAGAAGAAGGGGCGCGCCTTATCACCGGTGGCGGTGTACCCGAATTTGAAGGGGAACTCGCAGGAGGCAACTGGGTGGAGCCAACGGTTTTTGCCGACGTTGATAACTCCATGCGCATAGCCCAGGAGGAAATCTTCGGCCCCGTTGCCTGTCTTATTCCATTCAAGGATGAAGCGGACGCCATCAGGATCGCCAACGACATCAATTACGGCCTCTCATCCTATCTCTGGACCGAAAACAGCAGCCGCGCCCTGCGTGTCGCAAGAGCCATTGAAGCTGGCATGGTCTTTGTCAACAGCCAGAACGTGCGTGATCTGCGCCAACCGTTTGGTGGCACCAAAGGGTCTGGCACCGGCCGCGAAGGTGGCCACTGGAGTTTTGAAGTATTCACAGAACCAAAATTCGTATGCATGTCATACGGTAACCACCGCATCCCGGCCTGGGGTAAATAAGGGGGTATTATAATGGGGAAATTAGCATTTGCAGCCAAGATAACACACGTTCCATCCATGTATCTGTCAGAGCTTGACGGCCCGCACAAAGGGTGTCGCAAAGCGGCAATCGAAGGACACAAGGAGATCAGCCGCCGCTGCCGCGACCTCGGAGTCGACACCATGATTGTCCTTGATACCCACTGGCTGGTAAACGCCGGGTATCATATTAACTCGGCTCCTCATTTTAAAGGTGTCTATACCAGTAACGAACTGCCTCATTTTATTAAAAACATGGCATACGAGTATGACGGTAACCCTGAACTCGGCCAGCTGTTGGCAAACGCCTGCACTGCAGCGGGAGTGAAAACCCTGGCCCATGACGACACCACCCTGGCTCTTGAATATGGCTCTCTGGTACCAATGCGCTATATGAACAGCGACCGCCATTTTAAAATTATTTCCGTCTCTGCCCAGTGCATGGTTCACAACCACCCCGACAGTGCCATTGTGGGAAAGGCCATGCGCGAAGCGATAGAACGGGATTATGATGGCACCGTCGCCCTTTTTGCCAGCGGTTCGCTCTCCCATCGGTTTGCCCAGAATGGCGTATCGGAAGGATATCTCCACAAATGCTGGTCACCCTTTCTTGAAACCATGGATCACCGGGTAGTGGAAATGTGGCAAGCTGGAGACTGGGAAACCTTTACCGCCATGCTACCGGAATATGCGGAAAAATGTCACGGTGAAGGCTTTATGCACGACACCTCGATGCTGCTCGGCGCCCTTGGCTGGGATAAATACCAGGGAAAGGTTGAAGTCCTTACACCCTATTTTCCAAGTTCGGGCACAGGACAGATCAACGCCATATTCCCGGTACTGTGAGGTGATCCATGCCACATTTTGTTGTTGAGTATACCGATAATATCAAAGAGGAGGCAGATATTCGCCTCCTGCTTAAAAAAGCCAACACAATTCTTATCGACCAGGGAGGTCTGTTTCCCATTGGCGGCATCCGTTCCAGAGCCATTGAACTGAAAGACTATGTAATGGCAGATGATGATGAAGATTACGCCTTTGTCCACGCATCACTTACGGTGGCCGGAGGACGGAGTAAAGAGGCAACCAAAAAAGTGTGCGATGAACTGTTTCTGATGATGACAGAACATTTCGCTGATATTTTCAAAAAACATTACTTTGCCCTGTCCATGGAATTTAATGAATTCAGCAACTCCACCTATAAAAAGAATAACGTCCATACGCGTTTTAAAAAGAACGCATAAAGGTATAAAAAATGATAGATAAAAAAACCGCAAAGGAACTTGCAATAAAGCTGCATGAATCGGAAAAATCCGGTGTACAGATTCCACAGATTTCCCTGCAATATCCTGATATGAGCATTGGCGATGCTTACGCCATTCAACACGAATGGGTCAATATGAAAATTGCCGAAGGGCACGTTGTTAAAGGGCATAAAATCGGCCTCACATCGCGGGCCATGCAGCAATCATCACAGATAGATGAACCGGATTACGGAACCCTGCTCGACTCCATGTTTTTTGCTGATGGTTCAGAAATTGATATCAGCCGCTTTATCGATCCAATGGTGGAAGTTGAGCTGGCCTTTGTTCTCGGCAAAAAGCTCGAAGGTGAAAATGTGACGATCTTTGATGTACTTAATGCCACCGAGTTTATGACACCGGCCCTGGAAATTATCGATGCACGTATTCAGCGCGTTGACCCGGAAAGTGGCAGGCCCCGAAAGGTTATGGATACCATCTCCGACAATGCGGCCAACGCCGGTATTGTCACAGGTGGTCGCCCCTTTAAACCAGCCGAAGTCGATCTGCGCTGGGTAGGTGCCCTGCTCTATCGCAATGGCATCATCGAAGAGACCGGTCTTGCAGCAGGGGTACTCAACCACCCGGCCAATGGCGTCAGTTGGCTCTGCAAACGTTTTGCCCCCCATAACATTGCTCTTGAACCTGGGCAAATTATTCTAGGTGGCTCTTTTACCCGACCAGTTCGCGCTGGTAAAGGTGACACCTTTCACGCTGACTATGGCCCTTTGGGTGGTATTTCCTGTCGCTTTATCTGAAAACGAGAAACTGATGAAATTTACTGAAAACGAATTTAAAAAGGCTCTTAAAGAAAAAGTGGTTCAATACGGGTTCTGGCTCGGACTCGCTGATAGCTACTCCGCTGAAATATGCGCGGGATCAGGATTTGACTGGCTGCTGATTGATGGCGAACACGCACCAAATAATCTGCGCACCATTCTCAGTCAGCTCCAGGCAGTGGCTCCCTACCCCAGTCATGCCGTTGTCCGGCCGGTGGAAGGAACTACAGCAAATATTAAACAGCTGCTCGATGTCGGTGCCAGAAATCTGTTGATCCCCATGATTGAATCAGCTAAGCAGGCACAAGAGATGGTTGCTGCATGTCACTATCCGCCCAAAGGCGTTCGTGGTGTGGGTACGGCTCTCGCCAGAGCCGCCAACTGGAACCGTATACCAGAGTACCTTAAACATGCAGACGATGAAATTTGCCTGCTGTTGCAGATCGAATCAAGAAAAGGCCTTGAGGCGCTTACCGATATTTTAACACTTGGTAGTATCGATGGTGTCTTTATCGGCCCGGCCGACCTTGCAGCTGATCTTGGATACATAGGTCAACCCGGACATCCGGAGGTAAAAAAAGTTGTCGAAAAAGCCCTGAAACAGATTAGCGCAGCGGGTTGTGCACCTGGAATTCTTGCAACTGAAACCACACTTGCCAACCATTACAAAGATTGTGGTGCACTTTTTATTGCAGTGGGAGTCGATACAGTTCTGCTGGCAAACAGCACCGCTGCCCTTGCCGCAAACTTTAAAGATGATATTAAACCGATAAAACCTACCTCAAATGGAGCATATTGATGTTGAATCTTTCCGATCCTTCCCTGCTGCGCTCCCAGTGTTTTATCGATGGAGAGTGGGTAGACGCAGACACAAACAAAACTATAGCCGTCCTCAACCCTGCAAACCTTGAGACAATTACCCATACTCCACATTGTGGTGCAACTGAGACAAAGCGAGCTGTAACCGCTGCCTCTGTCGCCCTGAAAAAGTGGAAAAGACAGACGGCTGCTGAACGCTCCGAAATTCTTTTTCGCTGGTATCAGCTGATGCTGGAACACCAGGAAGATCTGGCACTGATTATGACCAGCGAACAGGGTAAACCCCTGGCCGAGGCCCGTGGGGAAATCGGCTACGCCGCATCTTTTTTAAAGTGGTTTGGTGAAGAGGCAAAACGAACCTACGGTGATGTTATCCCTTCCCCTCAGGTTGATCGTAAAATCATCGTTCTGCGTGAACCAATAGGCGTCTGTGCTGCCATTACCCCATGGAATTTTCCAGCGGCCATGATTACCAGAAAGGTTGGACCGGCTCTTGCCGCCGGATGTACCATGGTGCTGAAACCAGCGCAACAGACACCGCTTTCCGCATTTGCCCTTGCCGAACTCGCAACAAGAGCCGGTGTACCAAAAGGTGTATTTAATATTGTCACGGGAAATGCATCAGAGATCGGTGCAGTACTAACCTCACATAATGATGTGAGAAAGCTTACCTTTACAGGGTCAACCGATATTGGCAAACTGCTTATGCGACAGTGCGCAGATACCCTTAAAAAGGTCTCTCTTGAGCTTGGGGGTAATGCCCCGTTTATCGTTTTTGATGATGCCGATCTCGGTGCAGCAGTAGAGGGTGCACTCATATCCAAGTATCGCAACGCGGGACAGACCTGTGTCTGTACAAATCGTTTTCTGGTGCAGGAAAAAGTCTACGATACCTTTGCTGAAAAACTCGGCGCAGCGGTTGAAAGCCTGCGTGTCGGCGGTGGCATAGAAGAAGGCGTGCAGCAGGGGCCTCTAATCGATGAAGCGGCACTGCAAAAGGTGGAGGAACTGGTGGCCGATGCTGTCTCCAAAGGCGCTGTTGTTGCAAGTGGCGGCAGGCGACATGAGTTGGGCGGAACCTACTACACGCCCACCATACTCACCAATGTCACCACCAAAATGCGCCTTGCAAAAGAAGAGATATTTGGCCCGGTGGCTGCTCTCTATAAATTTTCAAGCGAAGAAGAGGCAATCAAACTGGCAAACGATACCGATTTTGGCCTGGCCTCCTATTTTTATGCAAGAGACATCTCCCGCGTCTGGCGCGTTGCGGAAGCACTTGAGTATGGCATGGTCGGTATAAATTCCGGCCTGATCTCCAATGAAGTCGCACCCTTCGGGGGGGTAAAACATTCCGGGCTTGGCCGGGAAGGTTCAAAATATGGTATTGAAGATTATATGGAGCTGAAATATCTCAATATGGGGTAAAAGAGCAGGGTGACGATTTGTCACCCTGCTCTTTTCATAATCTATCGTTATTATTCAGAGTATGTTATGGCAACTCAACAGACGTCAAATCATCATCCAAAGAAACCTGTTGCCAATCTTCACCCTCAAAGTCGGCATCGGATATTTTTTCAATATCCATTTTTAAATATTTTCCTTTAGCAGAAACGGCCACTTTACCATCTGGAAGAATTATCTCCCCTTCACCTTCAAAAAATCGCTTATTTTCGGAAACAATTCTGGCAAGCACCGTTACCTCACCATCAATGGGTACCGGCTTTCTCAGTCTCATGGAAAAATCTACAGTTACTCCCCATATATTTGCGGAGTGAGTCAGCATTATGGCCCGCCCTATGGTTTCATCAAGAATTGTTGCCGCAAGCCCGCCATGCAGTCGCCCGGGATAGCCCTGATGCTCATTGGATGGAGAGAAAACAGCCATAAGCTGGCCGTCTTCAAGTTCATAAAACCTGCTCTTTAAACCAAAACTATTCTCCAGTCCACAGACAAAACACATTCGTGAATTGGGTTGTTTTTGAGTGACTTTCAAATGCATTCCATTCTCCTTACAACTTGAATTAACTATCTTTTTCATTCACAGTGTGGCCGAGGAAGAGCCGGAGCACCACGAACGAGCATCTCAGCTATGGTCAACCTGACCTTGGGCGCAAGATGCCGCTTGTGCTCCAGAAGCCCATCTTCCAGCAAAACGATTTTTCTCAATGACGATGTCCTCTCCACAGCGGGTGGTTCTCTGTTTTCGAACTTCGAGTCAACAATATCCTGGCAACGAAAACAGCCGGGAAAACGGAGTTTTTGACCATCCGGTCTGGTCATGGTTGCCGGAACCCCATGGGTACGACAGACCAGCAACCGATGACTGTACAGGATGCACAAACCATTTTCATTTAAAGGACACATGACCTGGGGTCTCTCGCCCTTTTGTTCATCTTTTTCACATTGCAAAATATAAGCCCTGCATCTCTCCAGTATCTCACTCTGTTTTTCTTTCGTAAGCTGACAAAAACCACGCCAGAGGAACGCCCACTCCAGGTATGTATGATGGAGAAAATAGGAATCACAGCAATTATCAGGACAACTGGAGCAGGAAAAATTCAACTCTTTTGCCACCCGGCTGTATTCAGACTCAAGTTCCTGGTAAATGTTTTCCAGATCACGAACCATTTCAACAGAGAGAACAAGCTTTTTCATACCTTTCCCTCTTCAAAGGACTGTACCTGATATGTCTGCACGTCCAGCTTTTTTTGTTGCCAAGTACGTTCCGGCAGGTGTGCTTTTAAGCAAAGATGGCCGAGAAACTGTTCCGGTCGGGGTAACTGTTGCCATACCTGGGGTAGAAATGTTGCGCCGCCCCTGTTGCCATCTCGCAAAATAACCCCGTCAATACCCGGTCGAAGTTTGTCTGGTAACTCATGCAACTCTTTATATTCCAGCTGTTTTGGTGAGGAGAGAACGGAAACTTCAATGTGGACTTTTTCTAATTCTTCCTGCGTTAATGGAGAAAAACGATGGTCGTGCAACGCCGCGCTGATCGCATTATCGCAAACTCCCTGCCAAAGAGAACCCACAGGTTCAAGGTTGCCAATACAGCCTCTCAATTGACCGAATAATTGTAAAGTAACAAAGGTGGCAGCGTGTTCAGTAAAAACAGTATCCACCGGATTTACAGGAAGGGCCCCATCATCAAGCCTGTGTTCCAGAACTTTTCGTGCGGCTTCAAGTAAAATCAACCCCTGACTGTCACTGAGTTTTCCACCCATATCTACCACTCCACTCCGAGCATCAAGCAGTTTATGCCACTGCCGATACCTAAAAGAGCGCCTTTTTGCCCCATTGCAAATGCGCCGTTTTCCATTGCCATTGCCATTGTTATGGGCGCTGACACAGAACCAACGTTGCCGAGAATATCCAGGGTTTCATAATTTTTTTCTGACGGTAAGCCAAGTTTTGAAAAAAGAAGTTTGGCATGGGCAGAACCCACCTGATGACAAAAAAACCTGTTTATATCAGGTTCCTGCCAGCCGGTTTTTGCCGAAAAATTGGTCCAGGTCATGTGTGCCGTCTCAACCCCCCTGTGCAGCAACTCTTCCGAGTTGGTATCCATAAGAGTAGTATTTGTCCCCTTCTGGTTGCCATGGCACAGATTCGAATGGGTGGTGTTTGCACTCCACGCTCCGTGTATAAGCCTTGGTTTGTTTTCATTATCCTTTGTCCGCCGCATATAGAGGCCTATGGAACCTGAGCCGATAGTGAGAGATGCAAAAGCGGGTTTTATACTTTTTCGCGTCAGGGTTTCATCCTGCAGTAAATTCAACAGGGTTGATTCAAGCAATTCTTCGGCTGTCTCCCCGGAAACAATCATGCCGTTTTTCACCACACCGAGTTCAATCATATTGGCAAGCATCACCATACCATCGAGAAAACCAAGGCAGGCATTGGAAATATCAAAGATAAGGCAGGACGCTGGCAATCCAAGATTATTATGGACAAAGGAAGCCGTGGCCGGTTCCATCATGTCTCTGGAAACGGAGGTGAAAATAAGACACTCTATCTGCCCCGGGTCAATTTCACCGCCTGTAAGTACCTGTTTACCCGCAAGGGTTGCCGCCTCACTTGGTCGGGTTCCATCCGGCCAGAGCCGCCTTTCCCTGATACCACTCATCAATTCCAGCCTGCCCGCCGGAAGTCGGAGTCTTTCATAAACGGGAGACAATCTTTTTTCGATATCGTCGGAGGTGATTATTCTTGGCGGCAACTGGTAGCCGAAAGTATCAAGGCACACGTGGGAATAGTTAATCATTGTAATCTATAAAAATTGCTGAAATTAGTGGCTTATCCCACCTGTAGAGCACCGAGTTTTGAGACGACCGTTTCTTCGATTATCGGGTGCTCCCAGTACTCATCAATTGTGCTCGCCTCTGTACCGACACCATCCAGCCTCTTACCAAGACCTATGATAACTGCCCGTTGGCCAGAATATTCTTCCAGCTGTCTGAGTATTTTTACTGACGCCAGACTTTCTTCCTGCGCCTGGGCCATATCAAAGATAATAAGGTCAAAATGTGAAAGAGATGCTTCGTACATTGCAGATCGTCTTGTTTCTGCCAGTGTAACCCGCCAACCGGACTCAACCAGGGCCCGGACCAACACATCCTGGCTCACCGGGTCACTGCCAACAACAAGGACTCTACTGGTTAAAAATCTGGACAAAACATCGATCAACTGATTTTTTTCAACCGGTTTAGGCAGATAATCATCCATTCCCGCCTGCAAACACCGCTCACGATCTCCCGGCATTGCCAAGGCGGTCAGTGCAATAATGTCCAGGTGGCCTCCGTGTTCACGCTCATATTCACGTATAGCTCCAGTAGCCGCAAGACCATCCATATCTGGCATCTGCACATCCATAAGAACAACCTGGTAGTCGCCACTACAGGCTTTTTTAACAGCGTCTTCCCCGCTTTCAACCGAGGTTACATCAACTCCCAGTTGTTGCAGGATCGTTTCAGTTAAAACCTTGTTAATATATTCGTCCTCAGCAAGAAGAATCTTAGCTCCCTTTAACGCATACAGTCCACTTTCCTGAATGCCTTCAAGACTCTGGTTGGCCTGCACTGCAAAATTTTCTATGTCGGCAACTTCTTTATAGGGCAGGGTAAACCAAAATGCTGTGCCCTCAGAACTACTCTCTACCCCAATCTCTCCTCCCATAAGTTTGACAAGCTGACTCGAAACCGTTAAACCAAGCCCGGTGGTGCCAACGGTCAGTGGCAGGGGAACATTTGTTTTTACCTTTTGTTTAAAATAGTAGGAAATAAGCTCCAGTTTTTCCGGGGATATTCCGCACCCTGTATCGCAGATACTAAAACGGAGAAGCAATTTTTTTTCTCTATCATACCCTCTGTTTTCAATCTTTATGGCAACACCACCACTCTCTGTGTACTTAATGCCATTATTCACAAGGTTGGTTAGAACCTGAACCAGTCTGGCTGGATCTCCATGAACGTGGTCGGGAACATCAGGGGCAACTGTACAGGTCAGTGCAATATTTTTTTTATTTGCAGTACTGTTTAACACATACAGATCATGATCCAGGATACCCTTCAGGTAAAAATCTTCGGAACTAAAGTCAACCTCCCCACTCTCAATTCGGGAGAAATCAAGTACTTCGTTGACGACTTCGAGCAACCTATCGACGGATGCCCCGACCATCTCGAGATATTCTCTCTGTTCTGCAGACAAATCGGTTTCCAACACGAGACTGGTCATACCGGTAATACCATTCATTGAAGAACGGATCTCATGGCTGACATTTTCAAGAAAAACACTTTTTGCCCGATTGGCAAGTTCCGCCCGGGCGAATTCCGGCTCCACACCCATGGTATCCAAACCTAGAGAATGTAGTTTCCGCCCTCCGACAACTTCCTGCAGAAACCTTTTCTTAAGCGTTTCGTTTGTTTTTTTCTGCCGCCTAACCTCATCCTGCAAATGTTCAATCTGCTGTTGAAGTTTTTCAGTCTCTGACACGTTTTCTCCTCCGTTTATATACTCCATCAAAACGCTGGGACTTACCAAGTTTAACATAATCCATACTTCTTTGCTTTTCTCTGCCGATTATACAGCGCTACTTAAAAGTTTTAACCTTGTATTATCTGTTTTTTCTTATTTCCCAACACATATGAATTCTTTTATTTCGGGAAAAATCAAAAGGAATAGTTTGCTGTGTAATATTCACAACATCATACTGCTCTTCAATATCTTTTTCTAACTTGAATTGTCTGTAATTTGTAGAAAAAAGCAGCAAACCTTCGGAAGAAAGCCGAGACATTGCTGAATGTATCAGCTCGACATGATCCTTTTGCACATCAAACACCAATCCTTCTTTTTTAGTGTTTGCAAAAGTTGGAGGATCCAGCAAAATTAAATCATAAACCGATGTATTCCCATGCAGCCACTTCATACAATCCATTTGCTCTGTCCGGTGATTTTTTTCAGCCAGACCATTGAGAGCAAAGTTCATTCGTGCCCAGTGCAGATAGGTGGCCGATAAATCAATAGTCATGGTTGAGGCAGCCCCACCAAGAGCGGCCTGCACAGAAGCCGTACCGGTATAACCAAAAAGATTGAGAAAACGCTTACCCCTTGCTGCCAGAAAGATCTTTTTACGTACGGGCCGATGATCCAGAAAAAGACCGGTATCGAGATAATCTCTAAAATTTACCAGATAGTGACATGCTCCTTCACGCACGGTATGCATTTTTTTCTGACTACCTCGTTTTTCATACTGGTTTTTACCCCGCTGACGCTCTCTTTTTTTCACAAACACCCTGTCTGATCGAACACCTAATATATCTCGCACTGTTTTCACTGCGCTGCGTAACCGTGCAGAGGCAACAGCAGGATCTATCGTTTTTGGTGGTGCATATTCATGGATATGCACCCATTTTTCATAAAGATCGACACTGATATTATAATCCGGTAAGTCCCGATCATAGACCCTGAAACAGGAAATTTCTTCTCGCTTTGCCCATTTAAGTGTTTTTTTAAGGTTTTTCCTCAGTCTGTTACCAAAGGCATCACCCTGTTCTTCTTGTGGCGCAGCAACCGGCTGCCACTGAAAAACAGAGCTTGTATCTTCAATAACAGTGCTGACTAATAGTCGGCAGGGAATAGAACCGTTGTGCAGTTTGTGTTTTTCCTGCCATGTGAGACCAAAACTATCTGTTAACTCCGGATTAGCTATAAAGGCGCCTGTTCTCCAACCATGGAACTTCTGGCGAATAATTCTGCCGTATGCAGCATAAAGTTGCGCAACCAGTACTGTTTCTGATAGTCGCTCACCATAGGGCAGGTTAGAGATCACAAGACCACTTCCGGCCGGTGGGTTAAGTGTGGCGAGTTCTGCCTGTTTAACCTGAATATATTCAGTTAACCCGGACAGTTCAACGTTTTTTCTGGCACTGCTTACAGCAACAGGATCACAATCGTACCCTTGAAACAGGGGCCATGTTTTCTCCTTCCCTTTTTCTTTTCTCTCTTCAGCCTCAAGAACAAGCTTTCGCCATAAATCACCATCATGGCCTTTCCATCCTAAAAAACCGTAATAATAGCGAAAAAGGCCAGGTGCTATATCACCAAACATAAAAGCAGCCTCAATAAGCAATGTTCCCGTGCCGCACATGGGATCCACAAAACAACCACCCTCTTCATCTGTCCACCCACCCAGTGCAACTATGGCAGCACCAAGATTTTCTTTGAGTGGAGCCCTTCCTGCAGAACCTCTGTATCCACGCCGATGAAGAGCTTCCCCTGTCATATCAAGGGCTAGAGTTGCCTTTTCTCCTTCAAGGTGAAGATGCACCTGGAAGCCTGGTTTTTTTGTACTTACCGAAGGACGCCGTCCTGTTCTGTCTCTAAAACCATCAACAATTGCATCTTTTACTTTTAAGGCAGCATATTTATTGTGATTAATCGGTGAACCGGCAGAAATGGTACAATTTACAGCAAAACTGGTTTCTTCATCAAAGTAGTTTTGCCACTCTATTGCCAGACACTTCGTATACAATGTTTCTTCATTGTTTACTTCAAACTGAGACAATTGCAGAAAGACGCGGGAGGCAAAACGGGACCAGAGGCAGCAGCGATAGGCGGATTCCAAATCACCCTGCCAGGAAACCATACCTTTTGCACACTCAATAGACGTCCCACCAAACTGTTGTATTTCACTCTCAACCAGTTCTTCCAGTCCTGCAGCACAACTGGTTATTATTTCTAATTTTTTCATTTTATCCGGTTTATCTCTGGTAGAATACCAGTATAAAAGACTTTGCAAAGTGCCCTTTAAACAACCCGCTACATGCGGCATCAACAGGTATTCGTTTTTTCTCTACAAACCGAATACCATGATACAATACACCGGGCAATGGAAAAGGAATAGAACCAACCTGACAATTTATTCTTGACCTCATTTTCATTACGACTAAAGTAGGTATATAGTAATATCAGCCTTACACTTAAAAACCGGTTCCTTTATAAAAAAAGTTTCTGTCAAAACACAACAGGAGAACGTATGAAAAAAAGAATCACAACGGCTTTGACACTCTCTGTTTTTTTCATCTCAATACTTTTTCTGGCTGTCGGTTGCGGCAAAAAAACGGTAATCCCACCCGATACAATTACCGGAGCTGAGGGAGGAATCTCAACAGGTAATACTATAAACTACCCTGTCGCAGATGGAAGTTACTCTGAGGAAAATATGCCGGCAGAAGGAACACTCGATGACACTTTTAACGAAGGTCAGGGCGGTTCAAGTCAAAATGCGGCCGGTTTTGATATTGAACAACAATCGGATGAATATAAAACACAGCATGGAAGAAGCTCCCAAAATCTCTTCCCGGTCTACTTTGATTTTGACCAGGCAGGAGTTCGAAACGACATGTCGGAGATACTGGTTAGTAATGCTACCTATATTGCCTCTATCCCGGGAGCAATGGTTATCATCGAAGGCAACTCCGATGATAGAGGTACAAATGAATACAACCTGGCTCTCGGCGAAAGAAGAGCTATCAATGTACAGCAGTTTCTCACCAACATGGGTATAGCGCCCGACCAGATGCGAACATTGTCTTACGGGGAAGAAAAACCACTCTTCCATGGGCAGGATGAAGAATCCTATTCCAAAAATAGACGTGTAGATTTTATCATTGAGCAGTAGTTGCACCCCGGCCTCACTCTCATGTTGAGGCCGGGCTATACCACTGTTTTTAAAGGGCAGCTTTCTCTAAGATCAATTTTACCACTTCTGGTATAGACATTCTTGTTGTATCTATAAGAAAGGCATCATCGGCTTTTTTCAGGGGTGCTATTTCCCGCTCGCTATCGTTTTTATCTCTTTCCACAATCATGGCAAGTATTTCATCAAAATCTGTTTTCGTCCCCTGAATGCGTAACTGCTCCACTCGTCTGCGCGCTCTTTCTTCCGGCTGTGCATCAAGAAAAAATTTACAGGCTGCCTGGGGGAAAACAACCGTTCCCATATCCCTGCCTTCAGCAACAATATTGCCCTGGGCTCCATATTCTCTCTGGAGCTGAGTTAGTTTTTGCCGAACGATAGAAAAAGCGGAAACCTGCGAAGCAACCATACTCATTTCAGGTGAACGGATGAGTGTACTTACATCTTTACCATTGATGATAACTCCTACATCAGCTTTGTCATCTTCTGCTGCAACCAGCTGCAAATCCAGCGTGGCAAGTTGTTTCGCAAGATCCTTCTCATCATCAATATCAATACGGTTCTGCTTGAGAAAAAAACCAACCCCCCTGTACATTGCCCCGGTGTCAAGGTAAGTAAACCCTGTAGCAGCTGCAACCATCTTACTTATGGTTGACTTTCCCACACCAGCAGGGCCATCAACTGTGATAATTTTTTTTTCAGACATAACCAAGCTCACCAAGACAATCACCAAGTGCTCCCAGGAACCGGTTATTTTCCTCTTCAGTACCAACTGTCACACGTATGCAGTTTTCAAAACCATAGGCACTCATGGAACGGATAATAACACCTTTGTACAACATGGCCTCATAAAGCTTATCTGCATTTCCCTTAACATCAATGAGAAAAAAATTGGTGTGCGATGGGTAAGCTACACACCCAAGACGCCCAACTTCCTGACTCAGGTATTCACGTCCTTTTTGTGTTCGATCCAGGGTTCCCTGATAATAATCCTCATCTTCCAGAGCTGCCAAAGCACCAACCTGAGCCATTTGATTCACGTTAAACGGTTGACGCACTTTATGGAGGCATTCGGCAATTACCTTGCTCATAATACCAAAACCAACACGCAATCCAGGAATACCGTAGGCTTTTGAAAATGTCCGCAGAGATACAACAGGACAACGCCCTTCGACATTGCGGATAAGAGAAAAAATATCGACCTGAAGGCTGGAGTCGACAAAGTCAATATACGCCTCATCAAGTACCACTACAACCGACTCGGGCACCTCGCTTAAAAACGTATAGAGATCTACAGGTTTGATGACTGCTCCCGTAGGATTGTTGGGGTTATCCAGAAAAATAAGCCGAGTTTTTTCGGAGATCATTTCCTTTATGACCCCCAGATCATGTCCCATGTCTTTTAGGGGAACAATATAATTTATACCACCACGCATCTGAACAAATTTTTGATACATTAAAAACGAAGGGTGGCTTGTAATTACCTCGTCGCCTTCCGTAACAAAGGCTTTTACCAAAAACTCTATAACCTCATTGGAACCATTACCTAAAACAATTTCAGAGCCGTCCACCCCCAGTTTTTCGGCAATAGCCTGAACCAGTTTATAGCACGATCCATCCGGGTAACGATGTAAACCCAGCAATTCCGAACGAAGTGCCCTTACCACAGCAGGTGATGGCCCCCAGGGGTTTTCATTTGAAGCAAGCTTTATGGAGTGAGTAATTCCGTACTCTCGCTCCAGTTCATCAAGTGGTTTTCCTGGTGGATAGGGAGTTATTGCCTCAATGTTATCCGGAATACGTAGTTTCAAACGATCACCTCTGACTGGAAGTATTATATATCAAGTTTTTTTGCGGGCAGATCAAGGCATCTTTCCAGACACGATCCTGCTTTTAAAATTATTTCTTCCTGAAAATGCGGACCCTGGAGTTGAATACCAACAGGAAGGCCCTCCCTGGTAAAACCACCCGGAACAGACATTCCCGGCAAACCTGCAAGATTGGCGGATAATGTTAAAATATCTGACATATACAAAGGAAGCGGATCATCACTGTTTTCTCCGATTTTCCAGGCTGCCGTGGGTGTTATTGGAGAAATAAGCACATCGCAGGACTCAAAAGACTTTTGAAAATCATCAAGTATCAGCGTTCTCACCTGGGAGGCTTTTTTGTAATATGCATCGTAATATCCAGAAGAAAGAGCATAGGTTCCAATAAGAATCCGTCTCTTTACTTCAGCTCCAAAACCAATTGATCGTGTTTGCCTGTACATATCAAGCAGCGAGTCAGCCTCCATATCACGATACCCATAGAGAGCACCATCATATCTGGCAAGATTTGAGCTCGCCTCAGCCGGAGCTATAAGATAATAAGCGGCCACCGCATATTGGGTGTGTGGCAGAGAAACCTCCACAATTTCAGCGCCTTCTTTTTTTAAAGTGTCTATGCCACTACGAACAATAGCTTCAACCTCACTGTCGAGACCATCGGTAAAATATTCAGCAGGCACCCCAACCTTCAGCCCTTTCACTCCGCTGTTTAAATGGGTGGAAAAATCAGGTACATCCTGCTTCACGGATGTGGAATCTCTTTTATCGTAACCACTTATTATATTCATCATCAGGGCGCAATCTTCAACCGTACGGCACAGTGGTCCGACCTGGTCAAGAGATGAGGCAAAAGCCGTAAGGCCATATCGTGAAACCCGGCCATAGGTCGGCTTCATACCAACAACACCACATAAAGATGCGGGTTGGCGAATTGAGCCTCCGGTATCAGAGCCAAGAGAGCCAGGACACTCATAGGACGCCACAGAAACGGCGGAACCTCCAGATGACCCTCCGGCAACGTACCCTTTTTTCCACGGATTGCGAGGTACGCCAAAGGCGCAGGTTTCAGAGGTTGACCCCATGGCAAATTCATCCATGGCAACCTTGCCAAGAATAACCCCGCCTTCCTGTTTTATGTTTTCTACCACCGTTGCATCATAAGGCGGGATATAATTGGCCAGTATTTTTGAACCACATGTGGTTTTCACCCCCCTGGTACTAAGAAGATCCTTTATAGACAGGGGAACACCACAAAGCCTTCCGGCCCTGCCAACTGCTCTTTGTTTGTCCGCCTTCTCAGCTTGAGACAAAGCACCATCTTTATCAACAGTTATAAATGCACAAAGTTCCGGTTCTACATCATCAATTCTGGCAAGACAACTCTTTGTCAGTTCTACAGAGCTGAGTTCTCCACTGTCCATCTGTTGCAAGGCCTGGACAATTGTTAATTCATACGGTTTCATTCAATCCTCAAAACAAAAAATATTTATGTTCTGTTTGTAATTTATAGCCAGATACGAGTTGTCAAATGACCTTGGGAACCTGGAAAAACTGACCATCCTGAAGAGGTCCGTTTTTTACGGCATCCGTCTGGGATAAAGACTCCTGCACAATATCTTCACGGAAGGCGTTGCTTACGGAAAAAACATGGGTTGTCGGTTGAACCTGGCTTGTATCCAGTGTATTGAGCGTATCCATGTACGATAATATGGTGTCAAGCTGGCCTGTCATTTTTTCCAGTTCGTCATCCGACAGGCTCAACCTGGCCAGATCTGCTACATGTTCAACTTCTTTTTTAGTTATTTTCATTTGGGTAGTAAGTTTATTTTTTTCTGTTATTACTTCGAATTACTTTTATAGACATTTTCGAGATACTCTTCAGAGAAAACAGATTTTGTCGGGGTGAAATCTACAATGCTTCTTGCAAAAAACTCGACAGTATTCGGCTCAAACTGGGTTCCACTGCAATTATACAGTTCCACTAGAGCCTGCTCCATCGACATATTTTTCCTATAGTTTCTACGTGATGTCATTGCATCATAACTATCGACTACTATAAGTATTTTAGTAAGGTCATCCAGTTGTTCGTCGACAAGACCATCGGGATAACCCTTTCCATCCATCCTTTCGTGGTGATGCCTGATAATAAACTGTTCCTTTTCCATAAAACCAAGCGGTTGAATTATGTTCGCCCCTACAGTCGGGTGTTTTCGAATAAGAACCCACTCCTCATCAGTTAGTTTTCCAGGTTTTTGAATACAGGATAGATCTATAACCAGTTTTCCAATATCATGAAACTGCGCTGCTCTTCTCAGTATACGGATTTCATTTTCCTCAAGTTCCATTGCCATACCAAGCATTAGCGCGTATTCTGTCACCCGCATGGTATGTCCTGCCGTATAGTAATCCTTTTCCTCCATGGCGTTTTGCAGGCTGCTCATAAGTTGAACTGTCGCATTTTCCAGACTGTTACTATACGTAAGAAGGAGTTTATTTTGTTCCTCGAGCTGAAGAGCTTTTACCTCAATATCATCTTCAAGTGATGATTTATACTGCCTTTCCTTGAGAACATACATCCTTTTCTCAATGGCTCTGCGTATTTTTACATTAAAAATATCCAGGTCTTCAATAGGTTTTGTGAGAAAGTCATAGGCACCAAGATTTATCGCTTTTACAGCATAATCCATGGAACCGGCACCGGTTAGAAAAAGAACAGGTATGTCAAAACCAAGGTCATTCAACCTGCTCATCGTCTCAAAACCATCCATATCAGGCATATTAATATCTAGAATTATCACATCATAACTATCATCTACAATATCAATAACACCTTTGCCATCCGAAGTTGTATCCACCAGGTGACCAAACATTTCCAGTATCTTGGATACCGTCATGCGAACCATGGCGTCGTCGTCGGCTATGAGTATTTTGGTTGAACTTTTTTTCAAAAGAACCTCTCGTTGTCTCCTTTTTACAGTCGATTACTCTTTCATGTTAGAGTCTACATTTTCCAATATTTTTTTGCAACTTCCCTAACCCTTTCTATTGCCGGGTGCGTCTTTTGTTCAGAGCGTAAAACCTCGGCTAATTCCGGGCTGAGATCAGAGAGAAATTCCGTGTCAAGACTCCTCCCGCTCAACTCACTTAACACCGCAAAAACACCTTCTTTCAAACCTGTTAAGTTATACCCTCCCTCAAGAGAAACAAGAACCTTTCCTCCACAAAATTCATCCGCCATTTCCATCAAAACCCTTGTCATGTAAGCGTATCCGGAATGGGTCAATCTCATGGTACTGATTGCATCTGCGTGATAAGCATCAAAACCGGCTGAAATGATAATAAGCTCCGGTTCATACTGGGAGCCTATTTCCTTAACCAGGGTGTTAAATATATTGGCGTACTCAATATCCCCTTGCCCTCCTGGAAGAGGGATGTTTACCGTGTATCCTGCACCTTTATCCACTCCCATCTCATGAAATGCACCCGTTCCCGGATAGAGAGGTGATTGATGTATTGACATATACATGACCTTGTCGGTGTCATAAAATGAATTTTGGGTACCATTCCCGTGATGTACATCCCAATCAACAATTAATACCCTTTGTATACCATAGGTTTTCAAGGCGTAGCGCGCTGCAAGAGCAACGTTGTTAAACAGACAAAATCCCATGCAACGACCTCTTTCCGCGTGGTGGCCTGGCGGTCGGACAAGAGCAAAACAATTATCTGCCTTATTTTGAAAGAGAAGGTCAACACCTTTATTCAGCGCACCAACTGCAAGGCAGGCTGCATCATAACTTCGTGCTGATGTAAGGGTGTCCGGATCAAGAGCAGAATATTTTTCTCCTGCCGTTGCCATAACTGTTCGTATAAGGTTGTTGGAGTGATTAAGAAGAAGAGTATTTTTTTCCACTTTTGCAAAAGAGGGTTCCAGAAAATGGTTTTTTCCTGAAAGTTCATCAAGTGCCGAAAAAATCGTTTTGGTTCTTTCCGGTGACTCTGGGTGACTGTATCCCGGATCATGTGAAATAAAAAGATCATCCCTGAAAATTGCCGTTCTTTTCATATTTCCCTCTTTTATTTTTGTGACATCATCATACCATGACAAACTAAACCTTCTAAACCCAACAACAAAGTAAACTTGAATACCCAGATAAGCAAAAAAAAACGCAATTTCAATATATAATGAAATTGCGTTTTAAACGAACTTTGATTTGTTTTTCCAGATCTTTTTTACATGGGTACAATCAATTTATTTGTCTCTTCGTTCCAGGTAACAACCAGATACCAGAGTACCATTAGTGCCCCTATAATAAGAAGAGTTGGTCCATAACCCAGAGCATCAGGCATATAAACATATGATCCAAGCACACCGTCAGCTTCAAATTCCTGATCCCTGAACCAGGCTGTCATTATTGAAGAGGTTATACCGAAAAAAGGCACAACAAGGAGTAACTTGACCTGTCCCTCTCCAACACGCCACAGTGTTCCAGAACCACAGCCACCGGCAAACATTGCACCGAGTCCAAAGATAAAACCTCCGACAACACCACCCCAGCCAAAGGTTCCTCTTACATAGTTGGCTGTGGCCAGGACTGCTTCTCCTTCAGCTCGAACAGGAACTGCATATTTTAATACTGCGGCACCAATGGCCACAACAACAATCGACAACATCACCGATTTTGCCAGAGTACAATCACCTGTCATATGGGGTTCACGAAAACCCTGAACCATGCACCATCGTCCCCTTTGCATTGAGTAGCCAAGACATGCTGCCAAAAGAATAACTCCGCCAAGTGAAGCTATATAGTCGCTATCTTCATTACCGGCATAGGCGTACGCCGCATAGATAAGAGCTGCAAAACCAAGAACACCCAACCCATATAAAACAGCGGTAGGAAAAGAGAATGTCTTTGACCCACCATCACCCCAGGTTATATATTCCATTTCCAGGTAGAGAAGTTTCAAGCCAAGAATGACTCCAAAAACAAGTCCAAACCACATGGCAAAACCATTTGCTGCAAGATTACCTATTGCATTGTAAAAACCACCAACGTTACACCCTCCGGCAAGAGTCGCACCAACACCCATGAGAATTCCCGCAATAACCGCTTTAACCATTTCACGATAAGGGGGAATTCGAATAGCAAAATCTTTGCCCAAACAAGCTGAAATAAAAGCACCAACTACAAAACCGATACCTATTACTGAACCGGAATTAAGGAAAATTGATCTGGGTGCTTCATCATAGAAAACAAAGACACCAGCCTCAGTTCCCAAAAGAGATGCTCCTCCATACATAATCCAATCACCCCAGTTTCTAATCGCTCCAACCGCTCCCCAGGGACGCCACCAGGCCATAATCATGACCGAAAAAAAAGCTACCACAATACCTGTTACATAAGGATTCCATTCCTTTTCACACAACAGGCTGAAAAGCTCTTTTGCCTTACTTTTGAATACACACTCTTCACTCATTACTCTTCTCCCAGGTTGAATAAATTGCATAGAAAGCGGCTGAAAACAATTCTAATTTGTTTACACAGCCTCCATATCTTTGTCAAGGTAAACGGCGCACATAATAAACAAATATCATATTGTAGGTAATTAATTTTTTTTAGTGTATTTACAGAGTGTTAATAAATACAATTGTAACTTCTCCAAAAGTGTTGGTAAAATAAAGCGTGCGTTCGAACCCCTGCCCTTGTATGATGGGAAGCATGAAAAGCACATTCGATCAACTCACCAAAAACATTCCCAAAGAAGACAAAGAAAA